>JAAEQG010000782.1 GCA_024231775.1 bacterium | reverse complement strand
TAGGCGAAAACGCCCACATCGAAGGCGGCATCCATTATTACGGGGACGCTCCACCACCTCCACCTCCCAAGCCCCCCTTCATGGTCGAACCCCTCGGAGATTTTGTGGAGCGCCCCGACGAGTTCGAGCGCCTCATCGCCCACCTCCTCGACGAGAACCGCGAGACGCCCACGGCCCTCACCGCCGCCTTGCGCGGCGCGGGAGGATACGGCAAGACCGTGCTCGCCCGCGCCTTGTGCCACGACGAGCGCGTCCGCCGCGCCTTCCCGGATGGCATCCTCTGGGTCACCCTGGGCCAAACCCCCGACGTTCTGCGCGGGCTTCTCAAGCTCTACGCCGCGCTGACCGGCCAACGCCCGGCCTTTGTAGACGTGGAGGACGCCGCCAACGGGCTGGCCGCGCAGCTCGCTGGCCGGGACTGCCTACTGGTGGTGGATGACGTTTGGCGCTCGGCTCACCTGCGCCCCTTCTTGCGCGGGGGCGAGCGCTGTGCCCGCCTGATCACCACGCGCGACGGCGCCACCCTCCCGACCGACGCCAGAACCACAGACGTGGACGCAATGCAGCAGGGCGAGGCCGTCGCGCTGCTGGGCGCGGGCCTGCCCCCTGCTGACAAGGACGCGCTGCGCGACCTGGCCGCCCGCCTGGGCGAGTGGCCCTTGCTGCTCAAGCTGGTCAACGGCCAACTGCGCCGCCGCGTGCGCGACTATGGCCAGCCGCTGCCCGCTGCCCTGGCCGACGTCTACGCTGCGCTCGACCGGCGCGGCCTGACCGCCTTTGACGCCCGCGACTCCATCGAGCGCGACCAGGCGGTGGCCAAGACGGTAGAACTAAGTCTGGAGATGCTGGACCCAGAGGAGCGCGACCGCTACGGCAAGCTGGCGATCTTTCCCGAGGACGCCGACGTGCCCCTGCCCGTCCTGGAAAAGCTCTGGGGCCTGGACGGATTCGAGGTCAAGGAATTGTGCGCCCGTTTCTGGCAACTTGCTCTCCTCCTGCGCTTCGACCTGGCAGAGGGTGCCATCCGCCTGCACGACGTGATGCGCGCCTACCTGGCGCGGGAGCACACCGCCCAACTGCCCACCTACCACGCCCGCCTCCTCGCTGCCTACGCCGAGGACGTGGACGATTGGGCCGCCCTGCCTCCCGACGAGCACTACCTCTGGCGCCACCTGGCCTACCACCTGCACGGGGCCGAACGCGGGGAGGAGCTTGACGCGCTGCTCCTCGACTTTGACTGGCTGCTGACCAAACTCGTCGCCACCGACGTCAACGCCATCCTCGCCGATTTCGAGTTCCAGTCAGGGGGTGAGGGCCTCTCCCTCGTCCAGTCCGCCATCCGCCTCTCCGCCCACGTCTTGGCCCGCGACCACGCCCAACTCCCTGGCCAACTCCTCGGCCGTTTGCTCTCCTTCTCCCAATCCCAGATCCGCACTCTGCTAGACGCCGCCGCTCAATATCGTGGCAGCCTCTGGCTGCGCCCGTTGACGCCCACCTTGACGCCGCCCGGTGGCCCCTTGCTCCGTACCCTGACCGGCCACACCGATCAAGTCATAGCCGTGGCGGTGACACCGGACGGGCGGCGGGCGGTCTCGGCCTCAGCCGACCATACGCTCAAAGTGTGGGATCTGGAAAGTGGGGAGGAACTCCGCACCCTGACCGGCCACACTTTTAGGGTCTGGGCCGTCGCGGTGACGCCGGACGGACGGCGAGCGGTCTCGGCCTCATACGGCAAGATACTCAAAGTATGGGATCTGGAAAGCGGGGCGGAACTCTGCACCTTGACCGGCCATACTTCTAATGTCAGAGCTGTGGCAGTGACACCGGATGGGCGGAGGGCAGTCTCGGCCTCAGACGACAATACGCTCAAGGTGTGGGACCTGGAAAGTGGGGAAGAACTCTGCACCCTGACAGGTCACACCAATAGGATATGGGCCGTGGCGGTGACACCGGACGGGCGACGGGTGGTCTCGGCCGCATATGACCGCACGCTCAAAGTGTGGGACCTGGAAAGTGGGGCGGAACTCTGCACCCTGACCGGCCACACTTCTGGTGTCAGGGCTGTGGCGGTGACGCCGGATGGGCAACAGGCAATCTCGGCCTCTCGGGATAAAACACTCAAGGTGTGGGATCTGGAAGATGGAAAGGAACTCCGTACCCTGACTGGCCACACCTCTAGTGTCAATGCCGTGGCGGTGACGTCGGACGGGCGGCGAGCGATCTCGGCCTCATCCGACAAGACGCTCAAAGTGTGGAACCTGGAAAGTGAGGAGGATATAAGTACAGCGGCGGGTACCCTAACCGGCCACACGGATTCGATCAGGGCCGTGGCGGTGACGCCAGATGGGCGACAGGCGGTCTCGGCCTCGTACGACAAGACACTCAAAGTGTGGGACCTGGATAGTGGGGTGGTTATAAACGCAGCGACAGGTACCTTGACCGGCCACACTTCTAGGGTCAGAGCTGTGGCAGTGACATCGAACGGGCAGTGGGTAGTCTCGGCCTCGGACGACAGAACGCTCAAAGTATGGGATCTGGAAAATGATATAAGCACGGCAGCGGGTACCCTAACCGGCCACAGAGGAAATGTCAATGCCGCAGCGGTGACGCCGGACGGACGGTGGGCGGTCTCGGCCTCAGACGATCAGACGCTCAAAGTGTGGGACCTGGAAAACGAGGCGGAACTCTGTACCCTGGCAGGCCATACTTCTAGTATCAGAGCTGTGGCGGTGACGCCGGACGGGCGGCGGGCGGTCTCGGCTTCAAATGATCGGACGCTCAAAGTGTGGGACCTGGAAAGTGAGGCGGAACTCTGTACCCTGACTGGCCACACTTCTGGTGTTAATGCCGTGGCGGTGACGTCAGACGGACGGCGAACGATCTCGGCCTCTTGGGATAAAACACTCAAAGTGTGGGACCTGGAAAGTGGGGAGGAGCTCCGCACCCTGACCGGTCACACTAGTGGGGTCAGTGCCGTGGCAGTTACCCCGGACGGGCGGTGGGCAGTCTCGGCCTCAGTCGACCAAACCCTCAAAGTGTGGAACCTGGAAAGTGGGGAAGAACTCGCCACTCTGACCGGCCATACTTCTAGAGTCAGGGCTGTGACGGTGACGCCAGACGGGCAGCAGGTGGTCTCGGCCTCATCCGACAAGACGCTCAAAGTGTGGAACCTGGAAAGCAGGGAACTTGTCGCTACCTTTAGCGGAGAAGGAGTGATATTTGCCTGTGCCGTCGCGCCAGATGGGACCATTGTTGCCGGTGGCGCATCAGGCCGCGTTCACTTCCTGCGGCTGGTGGGCGCGTAGCCCTCCCATAATAAACCGATCAACCTATGGCAGTAGACGGGAATCAGCAAACGGTAGACGGGAGGAATGACGCATGACACAACATCCAACCGAATCCCAAACCCGCGAAACCCTCATCGACCCCGCCCTTGAGAAAGGCAGTCTGTTTTTGACTTCTGCGCCAAGTTACGTTATACTAGTTTGCACGACCTAGGGCGGTGACCAGGACGGTACAGACCGCCCAGGTGGGCATATTCTGATAGTATAGGTCGAGATAATCCAGATCGCTCTGCAAATCAATGGATCGGAAACACTGTTATGCCCCTACTCACACCAGAACAAGAGGCCCGCGAACAAATAGACCAAATGCTCGCCGACGCTGGTTGGCAAGTCCAGACCCGCGCCGCGATGAACCGCACTGCCTCTCCTGGTGTCGCTGTCTGCGAGTTCCCCCTCACCACCGGCGAGGTAGACTATCTGCTCTTTGCCCAGGGCAAGCCCATCGGCGTCGTCGAGGCCAAAAAGGTCGGGACGCCCCTCAGCGGCGTCGAGCCCCAGGCGATGAAATACTGCTCCGGCCTGCCCGATCTGCTCCGTCCCCTGGCCTGGTATGATCCGCTCCCCTTTCGCTACGAATCCACCGGCGTCGAGACATTTTTCGCCGACGACCGCGACCCCGATGCCCGCAGCCGTCGCGTCTTTGGCTTTCACCGCCCCGAAACACTGGTCAAGTGGACTGGGGGGACAAGAGCGTCCAGCGCTCCATCGACTGGATTTCGGGTTGGTGACGAGGCGGGATTTTATACCGCTGCCCAGCCCCTCCGCGTGCGTTTGCGGCATATGCCGCCGCTTGGTGCGGGCGCGGAGGAGGGCGCGGGGACTGCGCTCCTACTGTGGCCTGCTCAAATTCGGGCTATCGAAAATCTCGAACGCTCGTTTGCCCAGGACCGCCCCCGTGCTTTGATCCAGATGGCTACCGGCAGCGGCAAGACCTACACCGCCGTCAACTTTGTCTATCGTCTCATCAAGCACGCCGGAGCCAACCGCGTGCTCTTTATGGTCGACCGCAACAACCTGGGCAAGCAGGCGTTCAACGAGTTCAACCAGTTCATCACTCCCGACGACGGGCGCAAGTTCAGCGAACTCTACAACGTCCAGCATATGAAGTCGAACGTGCTCGACCCCGTCAGCAAGGTCTGCATCACCACCGTCCAGCGCCTCTACTCGATGCTCCGGGGCGAGGCCGAGATGGACCCCGAGTTGGAGGCCCGCCCCCTGGCCAAGTTGGGGCACGTCTTTGGCGACCGGCCCAGAGACGTGGTCTACAATCCCGGCTTTCCCATCGAGTATTTTGACTTTATCGTCATCGACGAGTGCCACCGCTCCATCTACAATCTCTGGCGGCAGGTGCT
>JAAEQG010000781.1 GCA_024231775.1 bacterium | reverse complement strand
CCGGTCGTAGGCGAGCACGATTAACGGTAGCGCGGCTGCCGACTCCTTGGATCCCATGGCGAGCAAGGCGGTCGCAGTTGCCGCCGTATACCAGAGTGCGGAATTCGAAGAAGCGAATCCGCGGGCGCAAAGGTAGACGGTGGCCAGGATCAACAGACCCGCCAGCGACTCGGTTCGGGTGGACACATAGGTCACCGCCTCGGTCAGAAGCGGATGGACCGTCCACACCCCAGCGATGGTTACGGCCCACAGCCCTGGGTTCTCTGACAGCGGGCGGGGGGCGGCGGGCGAGGCAGCGGTGCGCAGAACCAACAGCCACATTAGAAGACCCGCGCCCAGGTGAATCAGGAGGTTGACGAGGTGGTAGCTCCACGGTTCGAGACCGCTGATGGCGTAGTTGACGGCCAGGGTTAGCGACACCACAGGGCGCCCAGCCACTGTCGACTGCGGCGGCGCCGACAGTGCATCAGCAAGCGGCCACAACGTCTGAACGTGGGGGTTGTTGGTGATGGAGTTGTGGTCGTCAAAGATCAAAGGCACCTGGAATGTATTGAGATAGGCCAGGGCGCCGAGGAGCACGATCAGCGACGCAGCAAACCACAATCGGTTCTCCAGGTAGCGGCTGGAGCTCTGTGTCACGTCGGGCGATTTTCGGGATCGAGGTTTCATTCTCCCCGCCTAGTCGTTCTGCGAAAGGGAAGCCGCCACAGCTTTAGGGACTCGGAAAATATAAATCGTCCCAAGATCGCGTTCAGATTTAGGTGAGATTTGGTCGATGCGGGGGAGCAGAACCGGAGGCGTAGCTTCGTTTGCTGCGCCCCCCTCCCTCGACCCCGGCTCGCGACCCTGCACCACCCACCCCCGCCCCCCGGGTTTCTGTTGAGGATTCTGCGAGCCCGGATCGGCCGAAGATCGCCTGAAGCTGGACGCGAGATGGGATGATTTATTTTTTCCGAGTCCCTTAGCGCCGATCCAGCCGGATCTCGTCTGGCCACCGGCAT
>JAAEQG010000780.1 GCA_024231775.1 bacterium | reverse complement strand
GACGGCATAACCGTCACAGTCGTCGCCATCGGGTGGCCTTGAATCGACTGAAAATATTCAAACACACATAATAGCAATAAAGGCTATGAGGCATTGAGGTCTATCGGTGGGGTTCCTGATTGTCCTCAATGCCGGGAGCGTCCGTCCAGTCGTGTTGTTCGATGGGGATGTCGACGTCTCGAAGCACGACCTGAAGGGGTTCGCTCGGCGCGGCCTGGACAAAGGCGGTTCTCGGGGCTAAGTGTCGATTCTGCACCCGTTTCCACTCTCGCTTCAGCGCGTCGGCGTCCGGGGCGCCAAGGGGCCGCCAGACGATCTGCTCGATATGCACGCCGGAGTGGGGCGCGGCGACGCACTCGAGGTACATGCCCTGTTGCGATGCGATGAGGGGATAAACCGCCTCTATTCTCACGGCGCCGTCGGGACCGAGGTATAGAGCGGCGATCAATCGCTTCAAGGCCTCACGGCTCAGCATCGCATTGGGGAAGTCGGACGGCGTGGCCCCTTTATTCGGACTGGCGGTGAGCGATCAGGTCCAGCATGCCTTTTAAGGCCCCGGGCCAGCCCTCGGAGGGTATATTTGCGGTATTGTCGCCACCGTAGCTCCAGGTGAATCGCGGGCGGCGGGTTCGGGAGGTCGGGCAGGCGCGGGAGCGCGGGGTGGTTGGTGGTGAACCAGCCCACGGTGCGGCTGAGGTCTACACCCTCGAACAGGTCGACTCGTCCGTG
>JAAEQG010000779.1 GCA_024231775.1 bacterium | reverse complement strand
TTTGTCCCGGTTCCCGGCTACCTCGAGGGCCTCGGGATTTCCGAGGACAATGAGTACGACGCCCGCGAGTACCCTGCGGACTTCCACATGGGCGTGACCCGGGCCCTGTCCGGCGCCGATTCGGGGCAGACCACGCGTATCGAGATTACTGCGCCGGAGCGGTTCACCATGAACTCCGTCGGCGTTATGACCGGGTCTGTGGTTGCTGGCGGCAAGCGTACCGTGGTCTGGGAGAGCGACTACCCGGTCAGCAGTTTCAACGTGGTCGGCGGTCTGTGGGAGGTACGCCGCGGCGACGGCACGGCGATCTTCTACCACCCGCAGCATGGCTATAACATCGACGAGATGATCGAGGCACTCGACGGCGCCCGCCGCCTTTACTCTGAGTGGTTCTTTCCCTTCCCGTGGGCCGAACTCAAGCTCAGCGAGTTCCCGGCTCAGGCCAGCTACGCTCAGGGTCATTCCACCAACATCACCTTTTCCGAGGACATGGGCTTTCTGGTCAAGAGCGATCGCCGGATGAACGTTGCCTTCATGGTCACCGCGCATGAGGCGGCCCACCAGTGGTGGGGCGGTCTGGTGCTGCCCGGCAAAGGCCCGGGCGGCAACATCCTGTCCGAAGGCATGGCGCACTTTTCGACCATCTTGCTGTTCGACGCCTTACGCGGGGCCGGGCCACGGATCGAGTTCTGCAGGCGGATCGAGGACAAATACTGCGTGCAACGCTCGGTCGACTCGGAGCGCGCGCTGGTCCTGATCGACGGCACCCGGGACGGCGACCACACGGTCACCTATGACAAGGGTGCTTGGGTGTTCTGGATGGTGCTCGATCTGATCGGCCGCGACCACGCCCTGGACGGTATTCGCTCCTTTGTCGCCCACTACGCCGGGAACCGCGATCACCCGGTGCTGCAGGACTTCGTGGAGCACCTGCGGCCCTTCGCTCCGGAGCCGCAAGCCTACGACGAATTCATCGACCAGTGGTTCTTCGACGTCGTCCTACCCGAGTACGTGCTGCAACGACAAAGCCGCAAGCAGCTAGCGGGCGGTGGCTGGGAGGTGCAGTTTGTGATTCGCAACGGGGGTACGGGGCGGATGAGTGTCGAGGTCGCTGCCGAGCGCGGTGTGCGTTTTCCCGCTGCTGGCGCCCAGCAACAGGCCGAGCCGTTTGAGGACCAACGGACCCGCGTGGTGCTCGGCCGGGGGGAGTCCATGGAGGTGAGTTTGGGCTGCAGTTTCGAACCGCAGCGCATCGTCATCGATCCCGATGCCAGGGTGCTCCAGCGCGGGCGCAAGTTCGCCATCCACAGATTCTAGAGGCCCGGCCGGGTGGAAGATTACGAGAAGAGACCAAAAGCTCCCGCCAAAGCCGGGTTACGACTCGACGGGTTGGGGCGGGCACCGGTAGAATGGTGGCGGATCATTCGGGCCCGTGAGGAGTTGTCGATGCTGGACGATTTTTCGAAACTGAAGGCGCGTACCCAGCAGCTGGGTAACCACCACCGTAAGTATATCCATTTCATCTCCGCCAAAAAGGACCTCCTCATCGAACGTCTCGAGGAGTCCGGAACCATTGACGAGGTCCATTTCTGGTCCGCAGCCCCTGATCAGGCCGCCGAAATGGAGGCGCTGCTGCGGCTCGGCAAAGACGAGAAGGAAAAACTTGCCTTCCTCGGCTGCTACTTCGCCTTTCAAATCCTCAACCTCAACCTCCACGCGGTTGACGTTCTCCGCCTCGGCCTCTCCACCCGCGAAGATCGCCTGCGCGTATACCGCGACTTTATGCTCCAGATGGGACGCGACCTGCGCCGACTCTCAGCCGCCTACATGGAGAAGCTGCTCGACCTCTTCCTGCCGGCTGCCGAACGGCCCAACTTCGTCATCTGTAGCGTCGGCACCCGCGCCGACCAGGATGACCTCGACGTCGGTATCGTCGACGACGGCTCCGAACGCCGCGAAACCTTCAACCGCGCCATCGGCTTCATGCAGCGCGAAATGCTGCGCCGCGCCATTCCCCTCCACTTCCACCTCTCGGAACATGTCGGCGAAAAAGGCTTCGCAGCCTCCATCGACGAATATGTGCGCCTGCTCAGCCGGGGAATCCAGGATTTCATCATCATCAGCGAAATGCTGGGAGCGAGCCCCATCCTCGGCAGCGATGCGCTCTACTCCCGCTTTACCCGCGAGGTCACCGATCGCTACTTCTTCGACCGTTTTGCCGATAACCGCTTCCACGAGGGCTACCTGAGGGGCATCATGGGCGAGGTCCGGTCGCTGCTGCTACGCAAGCTGAGCAGCGACAGTATCAACCCCAAACGGGATGCCCTGCGCATCATCAAGGGCCTTATCTCGGCTCTGAAAACCGTTCACGGCATTGATGAGCTCAACGCCTGGCACATCCTGGACGAGCTAAGAACCAAGGACCCGGCCCACGGCGAGATATACGATGAGCTCGAAGATGCCCTCTCCTTTGTCGAGGCCTTCCGTTTCCTCTACCAGATACTCGAGGTAGAAGAAGAAGAGATCCTGCTCGCCGAAGAGGGCTCCCGGGCCCAGCTCGAGGCGGTGGCCGAGCTGATGGGCTACCGCGATCTCGGCGTGGTCCGCGCCTATGACCACCTGCTCATCCACTACCACGAGCATGTCCAGGCGACCCGGGCCGCGGCCAAGGTCCTGCTTGCCGATCTCAAACAACACCTCGAGCGGATCAGCGTTTTCTCCGGCATTATCCGCAACCGGGGCGAGGTCGCAGCAGAGGGAAAGAACCTCTCCCTCGAGTTTGTCAGGGCCCTGCGTTTTTTCCGCGGCACCAGGTACTGGGATGACGTGATGACCCCGATGGAGACCGACCTGGCACTGCTGAGGCACTTCGTGGATGACTTCAACAACCTCTTTGTGGAGGACCGCAAGGTATGGATCCAGCGCTACGCGAAGTGGGGAGAGGTTACCAGCCTCGCAGTGATTCGCCTCCTGGTGATCCTCTACCAAAAACGTCGCAAGGTCGACTCACTCCGTTTCTTTCATGATTTCAGCGCTGCCTTTATCGACCGGGTCAGCCGGTGCCCTGATGTGATCCCCCGGCTGACCGCGGTGTTCGAGCATTACCCGCGCCTGATCAATGACTTCCTGGTTGGGCTCCGGGAAGACGACAAGCTACGCTTTGCCAAGATCTTCGAGGGCCAGGTGTGGTCAGAAGAGGTCGATGCCCTGCGTCAGAGCCTGCGTTACTTCTGCCGCCTCCACTGTTCGTCGAGCCACTACTTCAAACGTTTCTTTCAGCGAATCGTAACCCGCTACGCCGAGTATGTCGCCTACTTCAACCACACCGAACGCTTGCAGGTCATCTCCAAAGG
>JAAEQG010000778.1 GCA_024231775.1 bacterium | reverse complement strand
GCGCGGCCCGCAGATGGCGAACGTTGAATGGTGCGAAGCTGCTGCCGGATGTGATCGCCGGCATCCGCTTCATCGATGGAGAAAAGCCCGAGAAGGCCGCCGCCTGATCATGCTGCATCAACGACTTTTGACAATAGCTCCTGTCGATACGGTACACGTGCGTATCGCCCACGTACAGCCGGGAGTTCATGCCGATCCCCTCGGCTGAGGACGGGGCACGAGACCGGACGGTTCGGGTTTTGGATAGGCCTCGCGACCAGCGTGCGAAGCCGCTTTCTTCGGCGAGGACTCCCTTCCCGTAGTGCCGGTACCCCCTCCCCCGCCACTGACGAAGGTTCATCGTTCCGCCTCCATCGCGGTAGCGACTCCACGCAGCGAGGATCTTACGATACCGCGGGTTGATTGGGCTGCCAACCT
This sequence comes from bacterium, assembly GCA_024231775.1. Lineage (GTDB taxonomy): Bacteria > Planctomycetota > Phycisphaerae > UBA1845 > UBA1845 > JAAEQG01. Next base: position 1,995 of record JAAEQG010000778.1, on the reverse strand, counting down.
CAACCGCCACGCGCGACCACGCCTCGCACCGTACGGCTGGCCACAGCGCGGAACTTCTGCCGAATCAAACCGGAAATGGAGAACCGGGCCAAAGCCCGCTCCTTCTCAGCTTTGGTCTCTCAGCGAACGAGTTCGGATATCGGGAGATCCCCGAGTCGCAGTGCCTCGATTTGCGACTCGATAGTCTGGTCTATCAACTCCGGTTGTGTGATGGCTTCGCGGGATTTCGCAATGAATGCCTTTCGACCACCGACATGCCGAAGTGCTGCTTCGTTGTTGCCGAGTCCTGCTAGGCCCTCATCAAGGACCGTGTGGGCTCCGTTCGCATCACGAGCCCAGGCCCTCAGAAGAACCATATCGCGGTATAAGGTGGCCGTCTGGCGGCGTCCCATGGGCGTCGCCATGTATCGCCTGTATGCGTCGAGAACTGCTGCGAGGCGGAGATCGCCATCCAGGGGCAGGAGAGACACCTTGGTCATCATCGCCGCCGCTTCCGGAAACCTGTCCGCGTGCCCTCTGATTGGGATCCAGTCCTCAGCCCCATTCCGTTCGGTACGCAAGGGGGTAGACAAAGTCAGAGACACAACAGGGAACACGTTCCCAAGGAAGTGCGTGTGGAACGTCGGCAAGTACTCCATCCCGTCTGAGCCACGGTCCAGGCAGATGCCCACCAGTACAGGGCCGACTCGTCTAAGCAAGTGTCTTGGTTTGTGTACACCCATGCCCACGATTTCGCTCTGCCAGTCAGCCGTGATTCGCTTCTCCACAGTCTTCGTCAGAGTCGTTGACATGGTCATGGTCTCACTACTTCAGTGATCGACGTGACGCTTGGCCCATGCGTCAGTATCCTCGCCCGTTGGGCTGCACTCATCGGAGTTGTCCCAAACTTGTAGTCCCATACTGCGCCTGTGTTCAGGTCCAGAACATCAAGCCGGGTACTCCCTTTGGCGCCGTATGGCACCTCGACGCCATTAACGAAAGAGCGCTCCGTAACAAGTCCGCGATCACCAAACCTCCGCTGATACCGGTTGAGTAGTCGTTTTGCATAGCCGTGCTGCTTCGCACCAATGGTTCGAGCCGAACCAGTGAGGCCCTTCCGTTGTCCCCAAGTGCGAGCACGAGTGCCGATGTCCTCAATCAACTGGCCGCTGGTCCTCACTCCCGCCCTTGCAGCCGTGGTAGGCGCTTGCCCCGCGCGCCGGATGAAGATACGAGTATACCCCAAGACGCTGGCCGCCCGCAACGTCTCGCCAGTGACGATGTTCCCGCCTTCCTTGAGGACGTTGACCTGAAAACGCTCGTAGCGATGCCGGCTCGCGATGATGTGAGCGCCCGCGATGCCGCGCTGTCGAAGCTCCTCCACCAGCGCGTAGTTCTCGGGATCATTCAAGTCCAGGTACCCGGGCCGCCCGAGTTCCGACCCGCGAACAAGATTCTCCAACTCCATCCTGAGTCGGTGGGCCTGGTTGACATGGACCTCCCGCAACTCGTTCTCCGGGCCAACGGGCAAGCTGGCATTAACCTGGCGCCGGTTTTCCCGAACCGCGCCGAGGAGATACCGGGCATACTCGACCGCGCGCTTGGACTTCTCGGCGTAGTAATCCTCCTCGCCCACCTCCGTCCCCAGCGGATCGGTGAATCGAGTCGCATTGCCTCGGAAGCTTTCGTACAGGTCGTTTCCGTCGGTGTAGCCGGTGGGGTCTCGTTGGAGCCAGCGGGAGTGTTTGGGGTCGTAGAACCGGGCGCGGATGTAGACCAGCACGTGGCCGTCGCTGAGCACGTCCAGCGGTCTGCCGTGGAGGGCGAAGGTGCCCGACGGGGGCGGATCCGCCGCCGCACGATGGGCGAAGAACTGGGCGCCTTCACGCAGGCAGAAATCCGGCGGCGTAGTGTGAGGGCCCGCGAAGCAGGTGAGGAAGCCGCCCCGGTCGGACAGGTCGATCTGACCATCCGCCGACCCGCTACCGTCGAAGTCGTGGGCGTAGAGGCAAGTCG
>JAAEQG010000777.1 GCA_024231775.1 bacterium | reverse complement strand
TCATAAGTCCTCCAAGAGATCGACTTCCGCCGATCAAAAAGGGTTGATGCGGATGCGTGGACGGGACGTTACAAGCATAGCAGAGTCGTGCCCGAAAAGGAAGACCAAACTGAATCCTACAAGGGCTCCGCCTCAGTTGGGCCTCGTTGGGCCCCAGCGGGGCATCACCGCGGACGCACCTGCGCCCAGCGTCCCTGGCGGGCCGATGGGCGCAAACCTCTGCCAGGGGCCGCGGTTGCGTTTTGGTTGTCGTCGTGTCTGGCCCGCGCATTATGGTGTGGATGGGCTGGATCGAGCGAGCCGCTCAGGGGCCAGTCCTGGCTGCCCGCTCCTTCATTCACCCCCTGGCGGCGTTAGCCAAGACCTCCCAGGGTATTCGCTCCTGGATCGAACCGACGTCGCGATTCATTCGCTTGACAATGGCGATGATGGTGTCGCAGGGGTCTTTCGGTTTTCTCTGGCGTCTGAGGCGCCGGTAGACGAAGAGCTGCAAGAGGTTGAACACGAGCATCCACAGCAGCAGGATGGCCTGGATGGCATTCGGCGTGTGGCGGTAGACGCGACCGAGGTTCCAGTACTTCACCCACTGACCGAACCCCGTGTTCTCGATGTGCCACCGCGAACGGATGATCTCGAGGGCCGATCGCCGACTGATCTTCCGGACTCGTTTCCCGACGATGGCGAAGCACCAAGTTTTGCGGGTTCCGTCCTTCTTGGTGAGGACGGCACGAATGACCCGAACCGTATCGGTTGCTGAGTTCCCATAGACATCGCGGGCCGTAACAACGATGGTATTGGTCCCCGGGATTAGCTCAACGCTCACCTCCCAGTCGTCGTTCACGTCCACAACACCGATTCGGGTGAAGGCGTGCACCTCCGCGCAAAGACGAACCCCACCGGCGAGTTCAGCCTGTTCTTGCCGGATGGTAGTTACAGCCTGTTGGCCGAACCGGAGCACAGCCTCGTCTTTAGCTATACCAAATCTCTGATCGAATCGTTCTCACTGGCGGGCGGCATGCCCCGGCCACACAACCTGGGTCCCATTCCACTCACCCAACCGCGCATTCTGGGCCTTGTAGAGGACCTGATGGGCAACCCGGTCGAGACCTCGGTGAATCTGTGGAACGACGCCGGAACCTATTGGGACTGGGACGATACGTACTGGTTC
>JAAEQG010000776.1 GCA_024231775.1 bacterium | reverse complement strand
TCATAAGTCCTCCAAGAGATCGACTTCCGCCGATCAAAAAGGGTTGATGCGGATGCGTGGACGGGACGTTACAAGCATAGCAGAGTCGTGCCCGAAAAGGAAGACCAAACTGAATCCTATTGCTAGGGTTTGGACTCGCCGGGCGCCGTCTTTCTGGATATACTACGGCCCAGGAGGTTGCATGTCCAAGGAAATCGAGAATATGTCGTTCGAAGAGCTTCAAACCGAGATGGCGAGTATTCAGGGCCGCATGACCGAGCTTCGCGAGCAAAAGGTTGATGAAGTCAAGCAGAAGATCGTTGAACTGGCCGCCAGTATCGGCGAAACCCCGCAGTCCCTGTTTGGCCTGAAGCAGAGCACCAAGCGCACGGCAGCCCCGAAGTTTCGCCATCCGAGTGATCCTTCCATGACCTGGACCGGCAGAGGGAAACCACCGAATTGGATCAAGGAACTGGAGGAGGCGGGTCAGAACCGGGAGGAGTTCCTGATCGAGAAACCGTTGGTTTGACCGGGAGCGTTCCCGGCGGTCACCGGGTGAAGTCGGTGCGGCCTTCGTACAGTGCCATGCTTGCCACCATGGCCGTGACCGCGATGGTCAGATGTCCCAGGATCATATGGGGCCAACCCAGCATGCCCTGGGCCAGCACCAGGTACAACGCCCCCAGCAGCAGCAACGCTACCACAAAGCCCGCCCAAGCAGCGGCAGCCGCCCGGGGGCGGCGCTGGCGACGGGCGGCGGTCGCTTCCCGGGGCAGATGCGCTATCTGCACGTAGGTGAACATCTGCCCGCCCACGAAGCCGGCAGTGTGCAGACCTTCGGGCTCGAATATCCCGGTAACCAGGTATTCAACGCCAAGCACCAACCCCGCAGCAAGGATACCGATACCGAATAGGATTACCGGCAGCAATACATCCACGCCGACAAGCTGCCGAGGCGTGAAAGGTCCGGCCAGCAGCAGGCGGGCCCGCCGTTCCTCGGAGCGGTAGGCCTGGACGATAAAACCCACTATCATCGGGGCCAGAATCAGAAACATCCCGCGCATGCCGGCCGCCGTATGGCTCGGCGGGCCGTCTTCGCCGACCGCGAAAAACACCACGCTGAGGATTATTATCACCCCGGTGGCGATGCCCAGGCCGCCGAGCAGAACAGGCAGAGCGTAGGTGAACTCAGCTCGCAGTGCGTGCAACATGGTGCCCCTCCTTGAGAATCTGTACCGCGATCTCGTCCACACTCATGCGCGCCACCTCGACCGCCTCAGCCCCCAGTTCGCTGAGCCGCTGCAGAGTGGCCGGGGCATCCCTGGTGGTCACCTGGTGCTCGGCCCGCACCTGACGATGCTCGACCACGCCAGGTAGCTCGAAGTCTGGGCTGGAAAGCCGGAACGAAACCCGCCGCCAACCCTCGCTGAGTTGGTCCCGCCCGGTGCGCAGCACCAGCTGACCGTCGCGGAGGAAGGCCAGCTCGTCAGCCAGACGGTTGATATCCGACAGCACGTGGGTGGAGTACAGCACCGCATGCTTTCCGTCCTCGGTGATCTCCCACAGGACGTCCAGCACCTCCGCCCGCACTACCGGGTCGAGACCGGCAGTGGGCTCGTCGAGCAGGAGCAGGCGCGGCCCGTGCGCCAGGGCCGCCACCAGCGCCAGCTTGGTGCGGTCGCCGCGGGATAGATTCTTCACCGCCTTGGTCGTGGGCAGGCCGAAACGATCGGTGAGCCGACGGGCCCGCTCGTGCGACCATCCCGGCAGCAGCTGGGCCAGGAAGTCCAGGTTGCGGCCAGCCGTCCAGCGTTGAAAGAAGCCGCTCTCCTCGCCAACATAACCGAGGTCGCGCCGGTACTCCGGTCGCGCCGGGTGGACAGGGGCTCCAAACACCTCGGTGCCGCCCTCATCGGGCATCATCAAGCCGGCCATGCAGTTCAACGTGGTCGTCTTTCCGGCGCCGTTTGGACCCACCAGGGCGAGCACGGTACCAGGTTCCAGGACGATGTCCAGCGGGCCAAGCTGGAACCCGAGAAAGCGCTTGGTCAGCCCGCAAAGGCGGGCCGCGGCAGTGTCAGACTGGCTATCGCTCATTTTCGCGCGCCCCTTTTTCCAGTACCTCTTCGAGAATGCGCCGCATGTCGGCCCTGGCCAATCCTTCTGCGGCTGAGTGGGCCACCAGCTTGCTCAGCCCATCGGCGAACCGTTCTTCGGCCATCGTGTGCTTCCTCCCCTCGGGAATGGGTGCCACCCAGAACCCCTTGCCGCGTCGGGACCGCAGCAGCCCCTCGCGCTCCAGGTCGTCGTAGGCCCGCTGCACGGTGATGACGCTCACCCGTTGCTCCTTGGCCAGGCAGCGGATCGAAGGCAACGGGTCGCCATCAGCCAGGTCATCGGAAAGGATCTTGGCCCTGATCTGGCGCGAGGTCTGGGCGTGCAGCGGCTCGTCGGAGAGCTCTGACAGGTTCAAGATCACAGTGCCTCCTCGGCCTCGCGCGGCACCAGCATGGCTGCTGTCCAGTCGTCCTCCGGCAAGCGGCCGGTGCGCTGTTGGACCCTGTCGAAGAGCCCGGCCAGCCATAAAGAAGGCGAGCCGGTCGCCAGCTCTTGACAGAGCATCGCCTCGAGGGCCTCGTAGCCCAAGGGCTCCCCGGCGGCGTCGCGGGCCTCGGGCAGACCGTCGGTGAGCAGAAGAAGGTGTTCATTCTCGGCCAACTCCGTCATCCGGGAGGCGTAGGCGACCTCCGGACGAATGCCCAGCGGCAGGCGTGGGCCGGGCACCGACAGGGGCTGCGGGGGCCGACCTGGCCGCACCAGGTAGGGATCGGGCGCACCGGCGTTGGCCAGCTCTACCAGCCGCTCGGACGGGCGGTACCGCGCCAGGGTCAGGGCGACAAACTCGCCCCGCCCCAGCTCACGGGCAAGCCGGAGGTTGAGGTCGGCCATCGACTCCGCAACTCCGCCCGAGGCGGTGACGAACGGAAGCATCGCCTTCACCGAGGCCATTATCAGGCTGGCCGCGAAACCTTTGCCGGCCACGTCAGCCACGACCACGTCGACGCTGCCATCGGCTTGCCGAAGCACGTCATAGAAGTCACCCGCCACCACCCGAGCAGGCAGGCAGCGGGCGGCCACCTCCCAGCCGGGGCCGTTCAGCTCGGACGGGGGCAGCAGGCGGCGCTGCACGTCGCGGGCCATTTCCAGTTCGCGCCGCCCGAGTTCCCGCGCCACCAGTTCCTCCAGCTGCAGGCGCTCTACCAGGTCGCGCCGGTGCTCGGGGCCAAGCGTCGCGATCCTGACCTCATCGGTCGGCGCACCGATGAGCAGCCCTTCGGCGGCGAGGATCTCGTAGGCGGCCTCGACCGTGGACGGCGCCACCCGATGATGGCGCGCCAGCTGCCGGTGACCGGGCAGAGAATCTCCCGCCGACAGCTCGCCGCGGACGATGCGATCGCGAAGCTGGCGCGCGATCTGTTCACGCAACGGCTCCGGGTCTTCGGGGACCAAGTGAAGGAGCAGAGAGGGTGCATCACCGTTCATATACGGTATACACAATAAGTCCCAGGATGCTTCCTGTCAAGGGCTACGGGGGAAAAGGACTCAGAAAAGCAGCTTACCGCCCATGCCCCTCACGTTGCGGCCACCTCCTGGCAGAGCCTGTTGCGAGATATCAAGGCTCCTCTGCGCTGACCTCCAAGCCCTTCAGACGGTCTCTGACATTTTCGATGAGGTTTCCCAGGCCCTGATTCATCGTGGTCGTCCAGGCTCCGGTGCCGGCGGCCTGGCCGCGACGCTTGAAATAACCGCGGACCACTTCTCCCTCCTGAAAGGGGTTGACATCGCCGGTGATCTTCACCTTTGCCTCGAACTCGACGCTGATGGCCCAAAAGCCGGGAGTGAACCAGGACCAGAACTGCTCGATATCGGCCTCGACCGGGATCGCAGTTGCGGCCTTGGGGTCGTCTCCGGCTACTACCTGGTAGCCGGCTTCGCGAAAGGCCTTGGTCAGAGCCTCGCTGACAACACCAACAACGGTCCGCCCCTCGGGAAGCAGAATGTCTCCCATCGCTTTCCCGTAGGAGTTCCGCTTGCGGGCAAGGGCCCTGGCCGTTATCGCCGGGTCTTCGATCTCGCCGTGCTTGAGCGACGGGATCGAGGAAACCGAAGGGGCGAGCTCAAAGACCCGGCCGTCGGTGACCCGTTCGATCTTGACCAGCTCTCCTGATGCCGGCTGTGGACCCATGGTCGGTCTGATGTCGATGATTCCCCGATTGGTGGCGCAGCCGCTCCCAATCAGGAGCACAACCATCGCCGCAAGCAAACATACCGTTCTACTCCTCATAACACCCTCCTTTACCTTTCCCAGCCATTCCTCCGAAAACCTGGCAGGTGCCAGGAATCGCCCTCGCTACCCGACCGGGCACCGTGGCACACGAAGAAACCCTGCTAGCTGGTTTTGATTCTCCCCGCAATAGCATACCACACCCGATATGAGGGTTCACCATGGGAACTCGGGGACGATTTTACTTTCCCGAGTCCCTTGGCGGCGACTGGTATTTGCTATTATGCACCAGGCAGTGAAGCCCAGTGCTTTCGCCCCTGGAGGAGAAGGATGCGTAAACGATATCATAGGTCTCTTTGGCCCTCGAATGGGGCCGTTCTCTTCATCATGGTTACGATGATAGCCGCCAGCCCGGTACTCGCTGCCGGACCACAGCCTGGCAGAGCATTGGTGGGTCACGGCTACGCCGGCATGTCCACCAACGACAGCCTGGTGGTGTTTGACCTGGCAACCGGCACCGCCCTGGCGCCGGTGATCGATCTCCTCCCGGAAGGAAATTACCCATACGATGCCACGATTCACCCCGCCGGTCACGAACTGTGGGTAGTTGGTGCCTCAGGCGACGGTGTTGTTGTTGTCGACACGGCCTCCGCCACAATCGCCGCACGCATTGCCCTGGGGAGTGCTGGCGAGTACCCGGTGGATATCATTTTTGGCCTCGACGGGGATTTGGCCTACGTCAGTTCCCGCGACTCTGATACGGTGCTTGTCATTGATGTCGCCACCCATACGCCGACCGGGGACGGCGTGGCCATTTCCAGCAGCGGACTCGGACCGGGCAAAATGGCTCTGAACCCGGTAACTGGCAAGATTCACGTGGTCGACTGGTACGGAACGCAGTTGCATGTGATTGATCCGGTTACTCTCGCCGTCACCTCCCAGGTGGTTGGCAGCTCTCTGTGGGACCTGACCTTTGACCCGAGCGCAACCAACCTGTACGTGGCCGATCGGGGGAGCGATGAGATCCACGTTCTTGACGCGGACGACCTCAGCCTGGTGACCAGCATAGCTGTCGGTGACGACCCCTGGGGTCTCGATCTTACCCCGGACGCCAAGCTGCTTTTTGTCGCCAACGAGGACAGCCACGAAGTCTCGGTCATCGACGCTGCGACAAACTTGGTCACCGCCACCATTGCCCTCGGGTCTGATGCCGACCCGAGAGACGTCGACATCAGCGAAGATGGATCTACAGCCTACGTTCCGTCAGGCTCGATATCAGGTGACGACGGTATCTTCGTTATCGACGTCGGGTCCCTGACCCTTGTCGACACCATCTCCATGGGAGGTCAGTCCAACCCCAACGTCGTGGCGGTGGCGCCGCAGGGAGGCATCTTCGCCGACGGTTTCGAGTCCGGGGACAGCACCGCCTGGTCAGCCACCGTGCCCTGACCCTGAAGACGAAGTCGGCAGACTTTGGCCGGTTCGCAGCCAGGTCGCCCAGTCTTCGCGACCGTTGGCGAGGGCGTGAGCCGCAGCTGCTTGCCAGTCATAGGGCACGGCAATCTGCGCGACCTGCCAGCCCGCGGCTTGTTTGCTCAGCACGGCGTAGCGGGCATGAGGGGCTGCAGTCTCCATGGCATGGGGATAGGGCTGATCGTCGCAATAGGCCGGTAGCCCGACGCTGCCCGGATTGACGACGACGGTGCCAGCACCGGGCGTGACCAGGAACCGCGGCACATGGTCGTGACCACACCCGACGACCTCGGTGTTAACGCCCGCAAGCTCGGCTGCCACGGCGGCGGGCTGGCGTCGGACAGCCCCTGAGGCCAACACGTCCCATAGCAGATACCTGGTGTCAGAGGTCGGTGCGGCGTGACAGAGAAAAATCGAACCGTGGACGACGGCGGTGGCCGGAAAACCGCTCAGCCATGCTAAGTGCCGCGGTCTGAGCTGGTTGCGAACATATCGGAGGGTTGCCTGAGGCTCGGCCGCCCCATCAATCACCAAACGATCCTCGTTGCCGCAAACCGTGGGCAAACCGAGTGGCATCAGGAGCTCGGCAGTGCCGCGAGGATCAAGCGGCCCGTAGAGAACGTCGCCGAGGTTGACGATCTCCAAGATGCCGCGGCGTCGGATATCCTCCAGCACGGCCTGCAAAGCCCAGCGATTACCATGGACATCCGAGATCACGGCCAGGCTGTTCGTGTTCGCCACTCCTGAGTCCCCGAGCTGCTTGCCGTCGCCGTCAGTCGCCATGGTGATCCTCCCCTGGTTCTGCTCAGACGATCGTACTTCACCGGTTGTGCGGAGGCAAGAAACTGTTAGCTGTTAGCGAACTGCGTGGGAGACAACATCCGAGAGTAACTGTTGCGATACCGAAGCGCTCCCAGGCCGTTGAGTCATGGAATTCCGGGCGAATCGTGGCGGGTCGGATGTGGTATACTCTCCGCCGTGGAGATCGAAATCACTTGCCGTGAGATGAGGAAACGGCCCGATTTGCTTTGGGGGTAAGAATATGCGCATACGCACAGGTACAGTCTATTCGGCAGCGTCTCTCCTGCTGATGCTGGGGATGATAATTCTGGCGGGATCCTCGCCGGTCGCTGCTCAGGGTGTCTGTTCGGACTTCGACAAAAAGCACACCATCACCAAGCTGGGGGGACCCAACGCCCTGGGCCCGGGCGGTCTGCAGACCCGGGCCGAACTCAAGGATTATTTCGCCAAGCACAACGAGGAGGTCGTCTCCATTCTCGCCAGCCAGGGCCTGGGCAAGGAGGTCGCGCATGCGCTGCTCGCCGCGATCCGCGAGGACTCCGGCATCACCGAACGGGACATGGCCAAGGGCGAGCAGCTGGAGTGGATGGCCTATCGGTCAGATGGCAAGGTCCGCACGATCCCGAAAGTGTGCCTGAGGCTGTCTGGCACCGCACCGGCCTTCGAGATCGCCGTTGAAGTTGTCACCGCAACCAAGGCCGCTAAGGCCGACTGCAGCATTAAAGTCACCACCGACTGTCAACCCGGCGGGACCAGCTCCTTCCAGGTTCGCACCGCCCCCGGCGCGCAAGTGACGTTGAAAGGTCCCGCCGGCACCAGTACGATCACCAAGGACGGCGACTCGACCTGGACCGGGCCGATCGACGATCCCTACCAGGCCGACTACACCTTCACCGTGACCAACCAGGCAGAGACCAGCGAGACCGTCACCACCTACACCTTCCTGGTGCCGAGGGAGTGCGTGAACCTGGCGTTGGTCCGCCAGCCCGAGAAGCGGGTTGCTGACGCCCCGGTGACCTGCAGCGAGGACCGCGCCCTGAGCAAACCCGTGTGCCCGGTGCCGCCACCACCGACCTGCGCCATCGACCTGGATAAAACCGAGGTGCGTCGGGGTGAAAGCGTGAGCTACAAGGTGACCGGCACGTGGGCCAAACTCGACCTCCAGCTGATGCACGAAGGAACTCCCCTCGCCGAGCCCGTTCTCACCTCAAAAAGCGGCACCTTTGTCCCTGGGCGGCGCGGCACCTACACGGTGATTGCAACGGCGACCAACGAACTCGGCGATACCCACACCTGCCGGGCCTCGGTCGAAGTGGTCGGCGCTGACTGGATCGTGCGGCCGTTCGGAGCATTGCTCATCGTCGACGGGGAGACCAGCGGATTGGTCGGTACCAACTACAAGAACAAGAACTGCCCGTGCCCGGTCAGCACCACCTTTGGCTATGACGACGGCTACGGGCTCGGCTTCAACGTGGAGCGTCTGTTCAACGAGCGAATCGGCATCGAGGCCCGCGTGCTCCACGCCCGGCTGGACGATGAGCTCTGGATCGGAGCCAACGGACTCGGGATCACGGACGGCGATACGCGCGACTACTGGGACCTCAGCCTCGGCCTCAACGTCCACCTGACCCCGAACCACAAAATAGACTGGTACGTGGGTCCCTATGTCGGCTACAGCGACCTGGAGGGCCACAAGTCCTTCGCAGTTGACCAGTCTCTCGAGCACGAGACCGATGGCTCGGTGACCTGGGGCGTCCAGACAGGTCTCGACTGGCCTTTCGGCTCCAGCCCATGGTCCCTGCACGTGGGCGCCCGCTACACCGGGTACAAGGCAGACGTGATCCGGCGCTACACCGACTCTGCCGGCGCCGTGTTCGAGCAGCCAGATTCCCTTGACATCGATCCGATCACCATCGAGGTCGGTGTGGCCTACCACTTCTAGGAGGACCTCGTGTATCGAGCAATTATTGCCGCTGTCTCTTGCGTCGTCTTCGCGGCGCCAGGTTTCGCCAGTATCCAAGGTTCTTACTGCACGACCTCGGATCCATACTTCCCCGGGAGCACTGCCAGCATGTGCTGGACCTGCACCTCAGACGGTCCCACGACCAACCCGGAGTGTCTGAACGAGGTCGCGCTGGGCTATCCCGACGGGTGGACCGTTGCCTGCGACTCCCAGGACGGGGTGGACTCGGCCGGCAACCCGGTGGATTTTAACTGCACCGCCGGCGGTCAGAATGTCACCTACTCCGATAACAATGGGGGGCCGGGTGAAATCTGCCCCGATCAGTCGTGGAGTTTCTGTGTAAACGTGACCGCCCCTGCGTCAGCCAGCGGGACGATCTGCGCCTTCTACAGCCTCACCGGTGACGGCTCTGGCGGCGACCCGCACGAAATCATCGACTGCGGCACCTGCATGGCCGTACAAGGATCGGTGACGATCGTCAAGCAGACAGTTCCCGCTGACTCGGGCGGTCAGCTCTTCGACTTCACCGGTGACCTCGGCGCCTTCTC
>JAAEQG010000775.1 GCA_024231775.1 bacterium | reverse complement strand
GTCTGAGCAGCCTCATCGACGAGGACGGCATCGAACACGACGAGGTTGTGGTGTGCCGGTTTTTGAAGCGTGAGATGCCGGTGATCGGTTCGGTACTGGTGCCCACGGTCACGGTGCTCGACTACACCGCTTTGACGGAATCGGGCGTTACGGAAACAACTCTGGAATACCCGCATGACCTTGTGCTCTTTAATGCTCTGGACTGGCTGGTCCTGGAAACCGGATCCGACAGCCTCATATCCTGCGGTACAGGGGACCTGAACGGCGACGGTGTGGACGAAATCGTGGTGGCTTACCTCCGTACGAACACCGAGGCCCGGGTATCGGTCCTTCGCTACACCAACGACGGCGAAAATCCCCCGCAAATCGAGCGGGTGGGAAATGGTCTAGTTTTGAAGCCTATCAGGAACCAGACCATTTACGGAAATCCGCTTTTCTGGGGCGATATCGATCTTGTCACGGGCGACTTCAATGCCGACGGCGGTCTTGACGTGGGTGTTTCCGTCGTAAACTGGCAGGATTCCTACCCCACCTGGGCGACCTATCCGGGGATCCAAATCCTGACCAGCGACGCGAACTTCAACCTTACCCGTGAAAGCCGGTTTGCCGAATTCGAACCGGCATGGACATCCCGTACGGAATTCAACGACGGCACGGGCAGCTATGCCTGCAGACCCACGCCCTCTGACAAGGCCTGCGAGACCACCCGCGCCTCACTGGTATCCGGACTCTTCAAGTTCCACCCGCCTTCGGGTTACAATTTCGACCGCAGGCAGCTGGCGGTGGTCTACAACATGCCCTATGCCCAGGGCGGGGGACTGCGAACCGTGGCCCTGGATATCTCCAACGATCTCAAGACCGTTACGCCCCTGGGGGATCCCGTGACCCTGCCCCAGCAAAGCTGCGATACCGGCCTGTGCCCCTCCGCCCAGCGGTTTTCTGTGAGTCCCGGCGGGTTCGTGGGCGCCGGGGACATTTCCAACCCCCTGTGGTCGCTGGTGGTGACCAACTGGGAAGCCACCCGGGACGGGACGGCCAATGGAACCTCGGCGGGACAGTTTCACGCTTTCTGGCTCCAGGGCATACCGGTGGATGCCGAGGGCAATGGCGGCGGTATAACTCGGGTCTGGGACGAGGTCCTGCTGAACGGGCATGACATCAGCGGCCCCACCAATGCCCGTCTGCCGGCGGTGGCCTGGGACCGTACGGGCGCCTCGTTCTACCTGGGTTCGCCCGTGCATATCGTCGTCTACGACCTGATACGGACCGAATTCATTATTGAGGAACCGCCCAAGCACACCTACTGGTGGCCGCCTGATGCCACCGACCCCGCGGACGGCGAGATCATGAACGTCAGCCGGGACGACGATTTTTTCATCGAGCTTTCGGATACGGAGAGCCGGAATTACGCGGAGACCAGCCGGAACATAACGGACTGGAGCATCGGGGGCAGCGTGACGGCATCGGCCAAGGGGTCCGTGACGGCCAGCAAGGACGCGGGAATTTTCAAAACCAAGGCCACGGCCTCCGTTGAGGTGGTGGGAAAAATCAGCTACGATTACAATGAGAACAAGGATGAGTACGAGAAAAACTACCGCTCACAGACCGAAACCTTCACCGGCACAACGGAGCGTGACGATCTTCTCATTGTCAATCTCCAGACCTACGATATATGGCGCTACCCCATATCGGGCATCGCGCTGGATGATGATCTCTATCCGTTCTGGGAGATCTCCTTTCCCGGCAAGGTGGTGACGGAACAGGGCGGCGGGCTTAGCATGATGGACTGGTTCACGCCGCCATACGAGAACGGCAACATCCTCTCTTATCCGGTTCTCGCCGGCGTCACCTACACACCCCCGGACTGCTGTGCGGAATTTACGTTTGTCGAGGGAGGGCAGGAGACCACCGAGAGCATTCCTTTTCTGGACGACCGGCTGCTGGTACTCGGCGGAACCGGTGCCACCTACAATCTCACCTTTTCAGAGGAGTCGGGAGAAGGCGAGAGCAAAACCTACAACAAAGAGCTCAGCGAGAGCCTCGACGTTACCGTTGGCTTCAAGGCCGCATCCAAAATCAAAGGAATCGTATCTACGGTGGAAGGCAGTGTGGGCGTGAACATCAACAACTCCAACAGCTGGTCGGACATCCAGACCACCGATTCCAGCACCAACAACTCCACCGGCTTCAAGCTCAATGTCCCGGCGAGAAACGCGAACCAGTCCTACAAGTTCGCGCCGGTTTTCTATCTGGCAAAGGACGGCGCCACCAAGGTCTCACACGCCGTGGACATCCTGGGTACCGGCGCCACCTTCTGGACGGAGACCTACGGGTCGCGGCCCGATCCCGCCGTGAAACTTCCAAAGCGCTTCAGTGCCGTCGCCTTTTTTATGGGGCGGACCATCTGGGAGCCCAACGAGAGTGCCGATGCCAAGCAGATCCGAGGGTTCACCACCCGGTACGCGGAGCTCGATCAGGCCGGCACCTACCCGCTTGTCGCCGGTGCCCTGACCGAGGGCGACAAGGTGCGCCTGGAGGTCGACGTCCACAATTACAGTGTGGGGCGGGGGGTTCAGGCCCTGCCCGTCCGGTTCGAGGCCGCACAGCTCAACGACACCATGAACCGGGAGGTCTCCAGGGTACCCATCACATGCGGCGCGGGAAGCTCCCTTTTCCTGGCCCTCGACCCCCTGGAGAGCGGGAGTGCCGTCTGTGTGTGGGACACCGCGGGGTTCGGCCCGGGTATCCCTGGAAAAGAGCTCTATTACCGGATCTACGTTACCCTGGATCCCGAGGACGAGATCGAGGAGATTTACGAGGGGACGGTCGGCCCGGGGCAGAACAATGAGGGCTGGTCGCTTTTGAGCGTGGCCGACCCCGAACTGACCTTCGCCGTGCCCACACCCACAGAGAAAAACCCCCTGGGGGCAGATGTGAGCATGTCCGAAACGGGCCTTGCCATTCAGGTGAGCGGGAAGATGGAAACCGAATTCGCCCGGGTGGTGGCCTCACAACTGACGCCGCTCAGGGTGTGCGTCGATACGGATCAGACACAAACGGGGAACCATCATGTCCAGATTTACGACGGAGACCCGTCGGAAGGCGGCCTGCTCATTGCCGACAAGCTCATTCCCGGCATCAATGAGGAAGGCGGTACCTGCGTCTGGGTACCGGATTTTCGCTTCCAGGAGCCCGGCGACCACACCCTGTTCTCCCGGGTCCTGGAAACCCGTGAGGACGCGCAGGCGGGTAATGCCAGCGACACGCTTCTGGTCAGTGTCGACCCCATCCCGGTCCTGAACCCCTATTTTGCGGAAGGAAAGGCCGCAGATGTCGGTTCCGGCGTGTCCAGCGGTACCCTCAGCATGTCGGGGTCGTTTCGTTACGATGGGAGCTTGAACCTGCCCCAGTCAATCCTGGTGATGGGGAGTGTGCTCAATGAAGCCGGTGGGGCGGGTGAACTGATTCCTGCCGTTCAGGCCTTGACGGGTCAGAACCTGGTGCTTTTTGCCCGGCCGGAAGGGAGCGGTTCGGTGCGTTTCCAAACACCGGACACCCGGAAGCCGGGTGTGCAGGTGGACCTCAGCCGGCGAGAGGGGTGGCTGGATGTCCAGGTGATCGTCAGCGGGGCGGAAATCCTCGAACCGGCCCGGTGCGGCGGAACAGGGGGGTATGCGTCCACCCGTCTCACGACGGAACTGGCCCTGTTCGACGATGCCTACCCGCCGGTCTATCTGAACTTCGCCGACGAGCAGTGGAAGTGCGAAACCGACGGCCATGGATGGGTGACGAACCTTCAGCTTTTTCAACTGCCTCCGCACCGGTAATTTTTTGTGTGGGTTATGGTTAATATAAGGAGATTGCGATGAAACAAATAATGAGACTTTTCAGGCTTTCACTACAGTTGGTACCCGCGGTTGTCATCGTGGTTGCCCTATTGGCGGCAGGGTGTGACTCTTCGTCCACATCCACAAGAAAGGATGACCCGGACACAAACAACGGTTGTCCCCCTCCCAGCAATCTCGGCAACTCGCTCACCGACCTGCTGGAGACAGCGCTCGGCGGCGTTGCAAAGGGCGCCGGAGGGGCGCTTGGAACAGATCTGTACGGCTGGGTTTTGGGGGCTGTTGGTATAAGCGGGGGAAGCAGCGCGGCCCTCAACGAGATCGCGGACGAACTGAACGAGATCGAGGAAACCCTTGCCGACATCTGCAACGAACTGTATGAAATCAATACTGACCTTTTGAAGCTGACGTGCGCCACCGATGCGGATTGGCTGAACATTACGGGCGCCCAAATCGACGACTGGTACAACCAATACCTGGACTTCATCACCGATACCCAGCTGGGTTCCCCACCCCCGCAGTCCGTCATTGAGACCTGGGTCGCAGATGTGCTCGACTCCGACACCGGCGCTTTCCTCGCCATCAACCAGTTGCAGGACTACGGCGTCACGTCGACGTCTGCGGGAACCATTGACGATTGCATCTCGGCTCAAACCAGCGCCAAGGGAAAGCCGGACCCGGGGACCCTTGATGACCGGCCATACTACGAGTCAATTGTGGCTCCGATCCAGAACTGGTTCTACGGCTACAACACCAAGGCATACACCGTGCTCGTTGAGGCCTACCACTACAAAGCCTGGCTGGCTGCCGGATCGCCAACCGGCGACATTGACTCGACACTGCCTGACATATGCGACTCGTCGGAGGGCAGCGCGTCGTACTATTGCACACAGGCGCAGACCGTCTACGCGAACCAGGTGCTACCCTTCCTCACCGATCAGATCGCAGTGGGCGGCGCGCCGTACAGCACCGACGAGTATGTCATCGTGAACGGCTGGCCTGAGACGACCAATAACGATTGGCTGATAGCGACCAACCTTGAGGCTTACACGGCAGCGGCCGGCGGCGACTGTTCCAGCCCGTTACTGTCAACAGACCTCTGCGGGCCACTCGTCGTCGAGCCCACGGTACAGATACCCTCGGTCCAATACGGCGCCTACGGGTCCGACGGATACGGCACATGGAAGAAGACCACCGCTGAACGCTTCAACGAGGTGCTGCTCACCGGCTTTCACGAACTCAGCGACAAGGATGACACGACAACCGCAGCGGGCTGGCTCTGTAGGGGGACCTCTGGAAGCACGAAGACAACCGACTGCAGCGTGACGACCAGGTACAACATCGATGCGGCGGGCCTTGAGAACGCCAACAAGATTGTGGTGTTTGACAAGCAGACCACCAGCTTGTTCGGTGAGGACAATGAGGCGATCAACCTGCTGGAGGTGTGGTGCTTCTTTGACGGTTCAGCGACCAGAAACCGAAGCAAACAACCGTGGTGCGACAACGACCACGGCCAAGATAGTTACCCCGGTCTCATGGAGCGGCACAAGCCCAGCAGCGTCCCGTCATCCTGTCCGGACCCCGACGCAATCAACTACTGGAAGGACATGAATGAGTGGACCCGCACCACGGGAAACGGACTGGTCAGCGATTCCCACTTCTACCATGGAGCCATCTGCGGCTACGCCAACCAGATCTGGGATCCAACGGACTACCCGGGCTACGCCGTCACAGATACGTCAACTCCAAAGAGTTATGCCTGGCCATCGCTGGAGTGGACCAACCTCACCTGCACCGACGCCCTCAACACGAGCCTCGAGGGCAAAAAGGCGGGTGTCGCGCTCAATCCCGGGGGTGTTCCCACCATGTGTGGCAACGACTAC
>JAAEQG010000774.1 GCA_024231775.1 bacterium | reverse complement strand
CTGGAGCTACTGCGCTGTGAGTGGGGCCTGTTGGAGACGGAGATCATCCGGGTCGCCCTTGCGAACTGGGAGCTGCTTCCTTCGGTCTCGGGCATCGGCTGTGCGACGCCGGAACCATCCCGGCTGTTGCTGTACGACAGTTCCGGGAACCTGCTGGACGCGGTGTACCTGGTCGATCTGGCTCCCGGGGGAGCAGTTTGGGGCGAAAGTCTGTCCATCGATGACCAGTTGCTGCCTCCCCCCGGCGGCCCGCTGAACACGGACAACAACGACCTGATCGCCCCGTGGATTCACGCCGGCGAACCCGGAGTCCCCGGGATACGCACCTCGGCGTCCGGCGATCTTGGCGGCCCCATGTTCGTGCCCTCGCTCTCCGTATCACCGTACCTGCCAACCTATTGCACCGGCCGTTGCTGTCAGAGCGGCGGAGTGTGCGAGGAGCTGACTGAGGACGATTGTAGCGCCGCCGGAGGTGACCTGGACCGCTGGGCCATGGGCACAACGTGCGACGACGGCTGGACGGTTCATCAAGCTTTCCTGGCCTGCCTGGCGGGTCCGGACGTGACGGTTGCATCCGGTTGCTTCAGCCACGATCGCGACAGCGACACCGACGTCGATCTCCGCGACTTTGGCGCCTGGCAGCGTGAGTTCTCCCTGGCTCCCTGCCCGTAGCGCGCAGGGCGCATCGCACCTCAGCCAAGTTCGGACGACAGGTTCGCGCCAAGCAACTTGTACACGGGTCGAGGTCCCGGTCGGGGCCGATCCAGTGAACCCGCGCGAGTATCACTTGGCGGGCGAGCGATATACCTCGGGCTGAACGCTCAGGCGCTGGGCAGCGATGGCGACGGCGTCCGCGGAGCTGTCACAACCCAGCCAACGCCGCTCCAGACGAGCGGCGACCGCACAAGTCGTACCGCTTCCGCAGAAGAAGTCCGCCACCAAGTCGCCCGGATCAGAACTGGCCCTGACGATGCGCTCGAGGAGGGCTTCGGGTTTCTGCGATGGGTAGCCGGTGCGCTCGGATGAGACCGTCGAGAGGAAGGGAATGTCCCAGACGTCGGTCAGCGCCGGCCCATCCGGATGAAAATACAGCCGTCCGTTGCGGGTGTTCTTGTACGGTCGCCCGCGTGAGTCGCGGTTCAGACCTTCGGTGCGGTAGTCCCCCCCGCGCTGGAGGTGAAAGACGTGGTCTCCTGCAGACTTGGCGTACAGCAGGATTGAGTCGTGCTTGCGTGCGAAGCTGCGCGTCGGACGGCCTCCGGTTCGGTAGCTCCAGACGATCTCATTGAGGAGGTTATCCGCGTCGAAGATCCGGTCCAGCTCGATCCGGACATGATGCACGGAGCGCCAGTCGAGATGCACGTAGAGACTGCCCTGCCTGGAGAGCAGGCGGTGGCACTGTTCGAGTCGAGGCAGGAGAAAGTCCAGATAGGTCCGAGCGCCGCCGGGCCAGCGGTCACTGTAACAGGCGCCGGATCTCGAACCGCGTGTCTTGCCGGTGTTGAACGGAGGATCGAGGTAGATCAGATCGCAGGACTCGTCCGGGAGGCTACTCATGAGCGGCAGGTTATCGCCGTGGATCAGCGTCCCCCCGCGTTTGTGATTCGCAGCCACGTCCACCCGGTCTTCCGCATCAACCTGCCGAAGACCGGACGGTGGAATCATAGATCTTCGCGGGGATGAATCCCCAGCGCCTCCATGCGTCGGTACAAACGACTTCGCGAGATGCCCATCTCTCGGGCAGCTTGACTTCGCCGACCATCAGTACGTCGTAGCGCCGTGAGAATCGCGCGCCGCTCGACGGAGGCTAGCACATGATCCAGGGGTTGGTCCAGTCGGTTGCTCGCCTCCTCCAGCTCGAGGCGCTCACCGCGGATCAGATGGGGAAGGTCTTCGGGCATAAGCCGCGGTCCCGACCCGAGGGCAAAAGCGGATTCGACGGCTGCGTTCAACTCACGCAGATTGCCCGGCCAGCTATAACGCATCAGCCAGGCCCACACCCCGGGATCGATGCTCTCAACCTTCCGTGGGGTCGCCTTCAGGTTCAAGTTGCTGAGCCGCTGCTGAACCAGGTACGGAATGTCCCCCCGACGCTGCCGGAGCGCGGGAAACTCGATGCGCACCACCCCCAGCGCACAGGCCAGATCCTCACGTAGCCGCCCGTCGGTCACCACCTCCTCCGGTGATCGACGAGTCGAAGCGATGATCCGCACGTCCACGGCATGCTCGTCACCACTATCGGCCGACCGCACCTGCCCGTGCTGCACGACGCGCAGAAGACGAGCCTGAACGTCCGGGGGAATCGCTTCAAGCCCGTCAAGATAAAACGTCCCCCGGTCGGCAGTGCGGATCAGACCGTCGAACCCGGAACACCCGAAAATCTCCTGCTCGATACGATCCCGACGGGCTGTGCAATTGACCCCCACGAATCGACCTCTCCCGCGCTGACTATGGCGGTGGATCGTCCGCGCCGCCGTCTCCTTTCCGGTCCCCGCTTCGCCGATCAGGAGCGTGGGGCTGTCGTGGTCGAAACACGACCGAATCCGGGCCAAGGACTCACCCATCACCGGGTCCGCACTGAGGATGCTCGCGAATCCGTAGTTCTCACGAAGTCGCAGCCGCAACTCCTCACACCCGGCGGCCACCGACTCAGATAGCTTGCTGGCGTCGGCTTCCGTACAACCGACAGCATTCAACCGATGCAGCACACCGATGACTCCTCGGAGTCCATCCTGCTCATCCCGCAGCGGCGTGTACTGAGCTTGAACGGTGAAGAGCACACCATCTCCGCGACGGAAGCGCAGTTGCCGGCGGAGCAACTCCGTGCCGGCAGTGAAACCACTCATGTCCGGGCTGAGCTTCGCCAGAATCGCCACCTCCGCCGGTCCATCCACGTCATCGGCGCCGGTCCGCCAGTCCATGCCCAAAACCGCCGCGCTCGACAGCCCGGTCAGACGCTCACAGCCGGAGCTGAAAAGAACACATCGACCGAGCTCGTCGAGCACGAACACGCCGTCGATCGAAGCACTCCAGACCTGCTCCAGAGCGACGTTCGCACCGAGTGCATCACAGCCCATTGCTCGTCCTTTCCATTCCATGGGTGCGCAAACTAACCAGCGCCCACGCAGGGCTCCCTGCCTCCGCGCGTGCGGGTATTGACTTGGCAGCGCTAGGTGAAGCTGCCCACGCAACTACGCAGCGCAAAGCCCAAGAGATAGCGGCGCAACGACGCACCACACAGACAACCAGTCCCCTGGCCCACCAGGGACCCGACCGAACACCGTCATAAGGTTAGGTGACACCT
>JAAEQG010000773.1 GCA_024231775.1 bacterium | reverse complement strand
GCTTGAGCATCTGGGCGAACGGACTGCCGCCATCAACCTCGAAGGGTAGTTTCGCGGTGAGGAGTTCGTAGAGGGTCACGCCAAGCGAGTAGATATCGCTTGCCTTTGAAGCCCGCTCTCCTCGACACTGTTCCGGGCTCATGTAGGCGGGCGTGCCGATGTGGTGGCCCAGCCCGGTGACCCAGGTGGCGCTTTCGAGCGCCTGGGCAACGCCGAAGTCGACGATCTTGAGCGCCCCGTCACTGGCGAACAGCAGGTTGGCGGGTTTGATGTCGCGATGGACCAAGCCGATCTCGTGCGCGGCGGCGAGCCCGCGGGCAGCCTGGAGGGCGAAGCCCACCACATCGTTGAAGTCGGAGCGAGTCCAGGCGCCCTGGCGGCGGTCCGCCCAGTCGCGCAGGGTACCCCCATCGAGCAGCTCCATGGCGATGGCGGTGGTGTCGTGATCGCGCGGGCATTCAAATACGGTGACCACATTGGGGTGAGCGATTCTGGTCATGGCCCGGGCTTCGCGTTCAAAACGGGCGCAGATGTCCTCGGAGGCCATCAGCTCCGGTTTGAGGACTTTGAGGGCGGCTGGATCGCCGGTGGTGGTGTGCTCCGCCCGGTAGACCCGGGCCATTCCGCCTTCGCCCAACACAGCGCCAATCGTGTATCCGCCGAAAGTAGCCCCTTCGAGGGTTCCGGAGAGGGCGGCTGCGGGACCGCGCTGGCGGCGATCCATAACCGTGCGGATATCTTCAAGCATGGTTACGGTGTCCTGCGCAGCGGTGATCCGAGACTGGCAGGCGGGGCATGACCGGGCGTGCTCGTGCAACCGCGTCAGGTCGCTGGAGTTGAGGTCTCCGCGACAGAAGCGTTCGATCTGATCTTCGGTGGCGCAGTCCGCCATGAGGGCGTCACTCCTGCTCGAGTTCGGCGGTCCAACGGCGTATGGCTTCGAGGACACGACTCTTGTAGACGTATACGCTGGAAGTAGACAAACCCAGTTCCCCGGCGACCTGTTCGACGGGCAGCCGCTGCACGGCGTAGCGGAGGAACGCCTGGTACTCCTTGGCGGGAACTTCGCTTTCGATGTGCTTGAGGGCTTCGCTGAGCATGGCGTAGCGCCATTCCTGCTGCCAGATCAGTCGATCCGCTTCGGCGTGAGGGTCTTCCAGTTGAGCGAGCGGACTGATTCCGGATTCGGGATCGATCATCTGAGCCCGAGAGGGGCGCCGGCGCTTGCGGTGGGTGAGCATAGCCT
>JAAEQG010000772.1 GCA_024231775.1 bacterium | reverse complement strand
GCTCAGGCCTCCTGCACGTCGGCGCCCGCTACTACGACCCCGCCCTCGGCAGATTCCTCCAACGTGATCCGATCGGGGTCAGTGGCGGGCTGAATGTGTATGCGTATGTCGGAAACAGTCCGTTCACCTGGACTGACCCTACGGGCCTGGATCCTCGCAACACGTGCCCATGGGGGTGCACCTTCCCAGATTCTCCTGGTGTGCCACGTACCCCTTCACCAGCACCCGCCCCAGCCCCAGCACCTCCGCCGTCCCCGCAGGAGGAACTAGAATCTCTCAAGACTCTCTTCTGGGACATAACCTATATTACAGGAGGTGGCACGGCGCTCGGCTGTTGGCCGGCGGCTCTCGGCGAGATGCTAGCAATAGGCCTCGACCGCTTGCTCCACTGGGATGAACCCACCAATCCCATATTTGGCGGTTCATATGAGCACTACTAGCGACAACCACGAAACCAATACGTTGTGTCAACACCCCGGAATCCTTTGCAGGCGAGTCGTTGCAGTGTCGCGCGATCGTTATTGTTAATGTCGGCTTTCATTGCTAATTGTCCAGGAATTCCAGTATGAATGCTCCCAATGAGATTGCCGCACGAAAGAAAGCCCGCACGTGGCCAAGTAGTCCAATACAATTGGTCGTGGGAAGGAGGCCAAAAGGAATGCCAAGGTTCTTGTGGCAACGTCTGCGCGGAACGCGCGTGCTCGCAGGTGCAACGATGGTGATCTTAGCGATCCTGTTTCTCGGACTGTGGTTACACATGCGTGGATCAGTGCGGCTGGGAGCTCTATCATCGTTCATCGGACGTTTCTCTCCTAGGGGGATTATGTTACTGCTTGTGTTGTGCCTCAGCGGGCCTTGGCTGGTGCTGCTGGCGATGCGTTGGCAGCTGAAGAGAGTAATACGATCGATCTGGGATGGGCGATGTGACAACTGTACGAACTGTGGTTACCGTCTTGGCGGTCTTCCGCTGCAGCATACCTGTCCCGAGTGTGGCGCCGAATACACTATCGAAGAAGTGCGGAACGAGTGGCACCGCTGGTGTGACGACGGGGGACCGGGATGACATGACAAACGGCTGAGCTCCGGGTGGCGTGGACAGGCGTGCGGCCGATCGCGTAGCTTGTCCGTACCGAGCTTCCTTTGCGGTGCTCCAGTCAAGGCCCTGAGCAAACTGCCACCCCTTCTCCGCTGGGGCCTATTCGCTGGAGGTGGGATTCAGTTGCTCCAGAGCTACTGATGTTTTGCCAGAATCGTATGTCAATGAAACTGCGCATCCATGAGGCGTGTCCTGAATGCCACTCGGTCGGAATGGCCGTTGTAGGTTTCACTCGGATTACCGAAGTCAACCCGCGTCATAATCTACCGGGACTGGTTCTTCTTGCGGCGATACTGATCGCGATGTTGCTCCTAGGGGCTTGGTTTCCCGTGGCAGACCTGCTGACCGAGCATCTCAATCTCACGAGTGCCCTTCCGATGGAAGCTCTTGGATTCGCTGGCATTGTGATAGGGATGCGCCTGGCAATGAAATGGTGTCCAGTGCGTGTGCTGTTGTGCCCGGATTGCAGGAAGGCTAAGGCGTTCGGTTTTGGGAGAGCGTTGCCGCTGCATTGGCTGGAGCGCGTCGAGCCAGTGCTGCGCTGCACGAAGTGCGAGTATTCGCTGGTCGGCGTTGTCGAATACGCTCGGTGCCCGGAATGCGAACATCCGTTCCCAGAGGAATGGCTGAAGATCACGGCGGCGGCTGACCCAAACGTGAAGATCGAGTACGAAGTTGTGGAGTCATACTGAACCGGCAAACGCACGTACAGCACGAGGACACGGGTCGGGTGTGGCGACAGACTGAGGAACGTGTGCCCCCCGGTGGGCCAGTTGAGCGGCTGGGTGTGTGGGAGTATCGCTACGGGAATGCGCGGGAGCGGTATCTGGTGCGCGAGCTGGACCCCGAAACGCTCGAACCGCTGCCCGGCGGGGATACCTGGTCGGACTACCTGGGCCAGTCCGTCTACGCCGATTACGCCGTGGCCCAAGGCGGTGCCGTGACGGAGTTGACCCGCTACAACCCCGGCCACTGGCAGCACGACTCCCTCGGAGGCGGAACCATGTTCTACCATGCGAACCACCTCGGCACGACCCGAACGCTCACGGACGACGCTGGTGATGTGCTCGGGAACGCGAGTCGCCTGTACACGGCTTTCGGCGTGCCGGTAACCGTGCCCACCACGCCGCTGACTCGCTACGGCTTCGCCGGCGCCTGGGGCTACCAAGCACCCTCAGCCGCAAGTATTGGCTCGCCTGCCGACTCGGGCATCCTGCACGTCGGCGCCCGCTACTACGACCCCGCCCTCGGCAGATTCCTTCAACGCGACCCGATCGGCGTTGCTGGCGGGCTGAACGTCTATGCGTACGTGAAGAACAGCCCCCTGCGATACAGTGATCCCAACGGGTTATTCATTGTGCTGGGACCTTTGCAGGGGCCCATACTCGACTGGCTGGAAGGTCCCGGGACCGCTGGAGCTATCGGAGGCACAATCGGGGGAGTAATGGGCGTCGCCAAAGGAGCGGTCACCGGTGCTGCAGCCGGCGCCCCCGTAGGTGGCGTCGGTGCTGGGCCGGGCGCGGTTGCGGGGGCAATCGCGGGAGGAATGCTGGGGTGTTTGGAGGGGTGGATAACGGGGGTACTGGCCTGGTACGCATATGAGGCCATTACAGGCGAGGACGATGCCCCGTCCCCGGCTCCTCAGCCGCCGGTTGAGCCAGATCAATCACCGGAGACGCCACGCTGTCCATTCTGGCCTCCACCAGTCATCTTGGCGTAAACGCTGGTTCAGGCATAAGGAGTGAAGGTTGATGGGGCGACGCTACTGGAAACCGCCTTGGCGTTCATGCTGGCCACGGCTAGCGACAGCATCGGTTGTTATCGGTGGCGGCATTGCGCTGGTTGGCCTGGGAGTAACAGTGTACTCCGTTGCGTTGCGCGCGATCTCGATCGGCGTGGCTGCTGGTGGCATGTCTCTCATCATCGGCACCGTCGGGGAGTACATGTGGCGCCGAAGGCATTGGGCGACCAGGTCTACGGAGCCATTCTGCATTCACTGCGGATACGCACAAGAGGGACTTGGATCGTTACCCCACAAGTGTCCAGAATGTGGGGAACTGCACTCCAACGAAGTGTGGCGGGAGTATGTTGCCGATCCGGCTAGATTTGCACGTACGCACCCGCTGGGAACAGGAAAAGCGCTCGGGAGGGTCAGTACTCTCTAGCACGACAACGCGGGTTACGGATCGGGTGGGATGCATCGGCGGCAGTTCCTGAGCGTGATGCCGAGGGCGTGGAGTTGGCGACTGCGTTCTGGGCGGTGTGATCGTCGGGATTTGGCGTTGCGACGGGTGACCGGGATAACATAACAAACGGCTGAACTCCGGGTGGCATGGACAAGCGTGTGGCAAATCTCTGACCGAGAGAGACTTGGCTGCCCGGAGGAGCCAGCCATTAACACGCCCGACTGTGGAGCTTGTCCGTAGAGAAGACGACATGTGCTACGATACGTGCAGGGATCGATCGTGACTGCGGTCCGAGCGGTCCCTGCACGTGTCACGCGTTTCACCTACGATCGCCCTGGGCGTCGGTGGCGGTGACGACGTTCGAGCATGATGCTCGGGGGCGGTTGACGCGTGAGTCTCGCCTGGGTACATCGGCGTATGAGGTGGCCTACACCTACGACGACAATCGGAAGACCTCGCTCGTCTCACGGATAGCCTCCCGGCATGCGCGAGCCGTTGACCTTGTTCAGTTACTGAGTTCTACCTTCTTCAGGATGTACTGGGACATGGACAAGAACAAAACGCACCACGATACGGAACAACGTGATCAACCTTCCCCCCAAATGGCATGCCCTGCCTGCCAGGGCAAGAGCATCGCCCGGATACGCCGATCTGAGTATCCCGAGGGGGAGTTCATGATCCTGGCCCCGAGCAGGTGTCGCGATTGTGGAGAGCTGTTCGCTACACCTTGTGGGACCGCGTTGTGCGTGCTAACCGTCCTCATCGGTCTGGGTTCTGCCGTAGTAATCTGTGTAAGCTATGTAGTTCCATGCCTGACGCAACTCATCGACGGGAAGGTGTCTGTTGTCTCTGTGCTTGAGGCGGTGGCAGGCCTCTTTGCCTGCACGTTCTCGCTGGCTGTGATTCTGCTCGGAGCTCGGACAGCCGCGTACTCCACCGCGTTCAGGTCAGGGCGACTATCCGATGGGCGGACCACCACATCGTCCGAGCAGGCACGCTAATCCTCGGACAGGAGTATGCGTTCACGGTCAACGGGCTGGTGGAGACCATTGCGGAATCGGACCAGAGTGGCCCGGTGGCGGTGACGACGTTCGAGCATGATGCCCGGGGGCGGTTGACGCGTGAGTCTCGCCTGGGTACATCGGCGTACGAGGTAGCCTACACCTACGACGACAACGGCAACCGCAGGACCGAAGTCGAGACGACGGACGGCGAGCCCACGGTCAGCACGCACTACAACTACGACATCGACGACCCCGCGGCGTACGGGACCATGCAGAATCGGCTGATATCCACGGAGTCCTTCGCCGACGCCACGCCGCTGGAGACGGTCACCTTCGAGTACGATCGGGAGGGCAACGTCAGCCACACAGTGCGCCGGGCAGCCGACGACGCCACGGTCAGCGGCACGCGCTTCGCCTACGATCGTCCGGGGCGTCTGTGGCGGGTGATCGGATACGAACGCGAGGAGGACGTGGGCGAATGGCAGCCCATCTCGTACAATAGTGAGGAGTACGAGGTGGCCTTGACCAATGAGGCGATGAACTGGGCTGACGCCCATGCGGAAGCGGTGCGGCTGGGCGGACATCTGGCCGAGGTGCGTGCTCTGGAGTCGGGGATGTTCGACTGGTTCGTGGATACGTTCCGTCCGGAGAGTGGCGAGGAGGCTCGCTACTGGACCGGCGGG
>JAAEQG010000771.1 GCA_024231775.1 bacterium | reverse complement strand
CAGGGGACTGCCACGCTGGCCGGAAGAACAGTGCCCCCTACTCTGTTGTGCCGGCTCCTCGAAAAAATAGCCCCACCGCAACCATGAGCCGCCACAAGCGGCGACCCGGCCAGCGCGCACAGAGTGGTACGCCGCTTCTGCGCGGGCTTTTAGTACAAGCAGGCGTCGAGGATGGCGAGCACCTCGTTGAGGGTGACGGCAGGTACCTTCTCGATAAAACGAAGACGGCGGGCGCGGAAATCTACCGACTTCACCTGCTCAACCATCACAAACCCGGTGACCGACGCCTCCTCACTCATGGGGACATGAAACGGGATCTCGCGGTGCGTGCTGGTGACCGGACAGACAATGGCGAGACCGGTATGCTGGTTGAACAGGTCGTTGCTGATCACCAGTGCTGGCCGCCGCCCCTTCTGCTCGTGTCCCGCCTGAGGGTCGAAAGTCATGGCGACGAGGTCACCTTTGTCGGGAGCGTAGGCCATTCACCAGGCCTCACGGCCAACTGGCTCGCCCCAGTCTACCTCCTGAGGTTCGTAGTCCGCCGGCATGCGGGCAACGAGGTCCTCGAGACGGTACCGGCCACGGACCCGCTGCGTCGGCTCGACGACAATCCGCCCCCCCACGACGGTGACGCCGACCTCGTCACCAACCCGGATCATCGCCTCCTCCAATACCTTCGTGGGAAACCTCACACCCTGGCTGTTCCCCCACTTCTGGACTCGTGTCAGCATGCCACCCTCCCCACCGGTGCTCTTCACCAATCAAGTATACACATGTATAGCCGAATCCGCACACGACCCGACCGCGGACGAGGGCGGGTCAGCCGCGGACAGGGCGACTGCCACGCCGGTCCGCTGGCCTGGCCGGAAGAAGAGTGTCCCCTATTCTCCCCCCTGCGAATGGTCATGAGACGGGCTGCAGACCATCGGTTTCGGTGATCGCGAATTCGTTCGCGATCGCTCGATTCTCGGCAATGATCTCCGGATCAGCTGCCATCGCAGCAAGTTGGCGTTCGCGATCGTCGGTGTCAATCTGGTGGGTTTGTAACCGCCGGGCGACGCGCTCAACCAGCCACTGTTGCTGCTCGAAGGGTAGCAGCGAGATCTCGTTTTCCAGTCGACCCAGTACTGATTCCATCGCTCTGTCCGTCCCTTCGTTGGCCCAACCGCCCAGGACCTGCCGGAGGGACCAACCACTCGGTACCAGGGTATTACGTTCAGGAGGCACGGTCAAACAGCCATCGAAGGAGGCGAAGGAGGGTTATTGTTATTGGGACGTTCCGGCCTCGTTTCTGGTCCGCAGCAGGCAGGCCAGCTCGGCGACCGTGGGCGCCTGGAACAAGGTCCTCGGGTCGACCTGCAACCCGAGGGCGGCTCCTATCCGGCTTGCCAGACGGATGGCCGTGCCCGGGTAGACGGCGAGCCGCTACGCGGTCGCTGCGGCCGGGGGGAACGCTTCAAAGCCGGCCAGCCGCTCCGGATCGAGGACCCGGATACCGGCTTCGTGAAGCAGCGCTGCCGCCTCCTCGCCGAGACCGCTTTCGCT
>JAAEQG010000770.1 GCA_024231775.1 bacterium | reverse complement strand
GACGAGGGCGCGCTGCGCTCGTATCTGGAGGGGTTGATCTCCACCCTGGCGGTCGAGCCGGTGGACGCTCGATTTCACTTTGATGATGCGGCGGGCCAGTTGGAACCGATCAGCCCCAGCGTGGATGGCCGGGCGCTAGACGTCGAGGCCAGTGTGGCGCACATCGTGCAACAACTGGCGGCGGGCAACCACTACGTCCCGCTCGTCGTGCAGACCGTCCCGCCCCGCTACCCAGACACCGCCACCGCCGCAGAGTTGGGCATCGTCGAATTGGTGGCCGAGGGCGATTCCTACTTTATCGACTCCCCCTCCGCGCGCGACCACAACATCCGGCTGGCCACGGGTAAGTTCGACGGCATCGTCATCGGGCCGGGCGATACTTTTTCCTTCAACCACTACCTGGGACCGGTGACCGCCGAGGCGGGCTATGATGAATCGTACATCACCGCCGGCGATCAACTGGCGATTGACGTTGGGGGCGGCATCTGCCAGGTCAGCACCACCGCTTTCCGCGCCGCCTTCTGGGGCGGCTATCCCGTCGCCGAGCGTTGGTACCACACCTTTCGCGTGGGCTACTATGAGTTGATGGGGG
>JAAEQG010000769.1 GCA_024231775.1 bacterium | reverse complement strand
GATCGGCCTGATCTCCGCCATCAACTCGATGACCTGGGCGGGCCCGCGGGTCATGCAGGTCATCGGCGAGGACATGCCGCTGTTTGGGTTTCTCAAACGCAAGAACCGCAACGGGGTGCCCTCCATCGCCGTCATGGCCCAGTTGGCCATCGTCCAGATCCTCATCCTCACCGCCACCTTCGAAGCGATCATCTTCTACATCGGGTTCATCCTCTCGCTGTCGTCGTTCCTGGCGGTGCTCGGGGTCTTCGTCATGCGCCGGAGATTCCCGGAACTGCGTGGCAGCTATCGAACCTGGGGCTACCCAGTCACGCCGCTCATCTATCTGAGTGTGACCAGCTGGATGCTCTACTTCGTGGTGCGCGAACGGCCGATGGAGTCGCTGGCCGGAGTCGCCACTCTTGTAGTTGGCGCCGCCATCTACTTCCTCGGGAACCCCTCTCGCCACACCCGGCACGGCACTCTCGATGCACCTGGCCTCGTGAGGTGCACGGCCCAAGAAGACGTGAGGAGTGAGGTGTAAGGGGTGAGGAGTGGAATCGGCGTAGCTGAGATAGCGATGGCGGGGACAGGCGGAGGAAATTAACGCACCAGAGACACAGAGATAGAGAGACGCAAAGTAGGAGGGAAGAGGACAACGGCGTTT
>JAAEQG010000768.1 GCA_024231775.1 bacterium | reverse complement strand
GACCTGATGAGCAAGCGAGCCGGGCGTCTGGCGGTCGCCGCCCCGCGCGGCCATGCCAAGAGCACCATCGTCAGCCTGGCGTATGTGCTGTGGTGCGTTCTGTATGAGCACGAGAAACTTGTGCTCCTGGTGTCCGCCACCGCCGAGCAGGTGGTCCTGCTGCTCAAGACGATCAAGGACGAGATTCAGCAGAACAGCGCCCTGCTGGAGGACTTCCCGGAGATCTGTCGGCCGAAGGGGGCGCCCGGCCAGCCCAAGCCCTGGCGGAACAACCGCATCATGCTGCCCAATGGCGCGATGATCTCGGCCTATGGCGCGGGACAGGGACTCCGCGGGGCCAAGAACGAGAGCCACCGGCCGGGCCTGATCATCGTCGACGACATCGAGAACTCCGAGCAGGTGATCCATGAGGAGCAGCGGCACAAGCTCCGCCAGTGGTTCAGCGGCACGCTGCTCCACGCGGGACATCCCGGCACGAACGTCGTGGTGGTCGGGACGGTCCTCCACCACGACTCCCTGCTGGCCAACTTGGTCAACCCCAAGGACGGGCGGGGCTGGACCGGCCTGATATACAAGGCCGTCGAGCAACCCAGTGATCGTCCGGACCTCTGGGAAACCTGGTCTGCGATCTTCCGAGGTAAGGAGGAACACGAGGGCCAAGTTGGCACGGACGCCGCCGAGGCCTTCTTCGAACTGAACCGGGACGAGATGCTGCGGGGCACGCGGGTGCTCTGGCCGGAGCGTGAGGACTACTACGCCCTGATGGTCATGCGCGAGCGAGAAGGAAGGGCGAGCTTCCAGGCCGAGAAACAGAACGAGCCGATCGATCCGGAGGTCTGCATCTTCTCCGAGCAGAACTTCCACTACTGGGACGATGAATACCGTGACGTCGAGAGCCTACTCGACGCGGTCGGCCGGAACGGCCACTTCTTCGGCGCATGTGACCCGAGCCTGGGCCACCGAACCCGCCGCGGGGATTACACGGCCATCGTGATTCTCTATCGGCCCGCGAAATCGAAGATCAAGTATCTGATCGCCGCGGACATCGCCAAGTGGACTCCGGATCAAGCCATCGAGCGGATCATCCAGTTTGCGAAGATGTATCGGTTTTCCGCGTTTGCCGTCGAGGGAAATCAATTCCAGGAGCTGATGATTGGCAATCTTCGGCGCCGGGTGAAGGAGACCGACGTGTCGCTGCCGGTCTACAACATCAAGAGCCGGGCGAACAAGCAGGCCCGGATCGCCAACCTGGAGCCCGAGATCACCCAGGGTCTGATCCAACTGGGTCGGCGTCATCAGTTGCTGTTGGATCAGCTCCGCCAGTTCCCGTTCGCCGTTCACGACGACGGGCCTGATGCGCTCGAGATGGCCGTCGCCACTTCGCAGCGGATGTTGATCCCTGAGGGCATACCCAAAATCTCTATCCACATTCCACCCTGGGCGCGAACGAATCGGTCCCTCTGATTGCGCCCAACACCTCCCGGGCGGCACGGACACGCCACCTCGGTCGCCACCGTCGCCATAACCGCGACGCTGTCCGGTCCCACTGAACATCACCCCAGAATCCCAGGATTCTCCCGCAGGTGCTCCGGATTCGCCTTGCTATACCCGCCCGGGTAGGCCTCATAGGGGTCGTTATGAACCCATGGTGTGGAGGCCATCCAGATGAACCAGCAAGCTGCGCAAGAGCGCCGGCGCCGTCGGGGGCAACGGGCCGTAGGCTACATTCGCCGCTCGACCGACCGGCAGGAGCAGTCCATCCCCGATCAGAAGAAGGCTCTTAAGGAGTACGCCGCCGAGCATGGCCTGCGGCTTGGCCAGCTCTACGTCGACGATGCCATCAGCGGAACGAGCACCCTCGGTCGCCGGGCCTTTCAGCGGATGATCCAAGACGCCCAGAGTCCGGCCAAGCCCTTCGACACCATTGTGGTCTACGACGTGAAGCGCTTCGGGCGAGTCGACAATGATGAGGCGGGGTACTATCGGCATCTGCTGCGCACCCACGAGGTGGACGTTCGCTACGTCAGCGAGAACTTCAACGGCGATGCCACCGACGACCTGCTGCGCCCCGTCAAGCAGTGGCAGGCCCGTCAGGAGTCCAAGGACCTCTCCAAGGTCACCATTCGAGGTCTGCTGTCCAAGATCGGGGGTGGGAATGGCGCTACACCCAGCGGCGCCGGCTGGTGGATGGGGGGGGTGCCGCCCCACGGATATGACCTTCGCTACGAGGCTGCTGACGGTGCGTTCCTGTTCGTGGTCCGCTATCTGCCGGACGGCTCCAAACAGATCCTGGATGAGTCGGGGAAGCTCACGCGAACCCTCGCCCGCGGGGAATCGCTGAACATCTCGAAGCGCGATCGGGCCAAGCTCATGCCGAGCTCTCCCGAACGGGTGGTGGTCGTCCAACGGATCTTCACCATGTACGCCGAACAGGGCAAGGGCTATAGATCGGTGGCGGAGACGCTGAACCAGGAGGACGTTCCGACCCCGCGGGGTCCGGCCTGGTCACCCATCTACAGCGGCCGGTGGACCGACACCACGATTCGGTCGATCCTGGTGAATCCCGTCTTCGTCGGCGACATGGTCTGGAACCGGCGTACCGATGCCCGCTTCCACCAGATCCGCGACGGTCAGGCGGTCGAGCGCGCAGGCGCGCACGGCGCCCGGCTGGTCCCCAACGACGAATCGGACTGGCTGATCGTCCGTGACGCCCATCCCGCCCTGGTCAGCCGGCGCGTCTTCGAGCAAGCCAGGCAACGCCGGGAGAACCGGCCAGGCTTGATCGAGCAGCGGGGGCGCAACCCCCGGTTGAAGACCCATGGCCGAACCTGGAACGGCCAGCGCAGCCGGTTCATCCTCTCCGGCCTGTTGACCTACAGGCTCTGCGGCAACCGCTACCAGGGTGTCACCAGGCACAAGGGCAAGAAGCGCTCCGACGGATCGCGGGTGACTACTCGTTACTACGGCTGCGGAGGCCACGTCACCAAGGGCAACCAGATCTGTCGGATGAACCCGTTACCGCAGGCCGAGCTTGAGGCAGTGGTGATCGACGCCGTGCTGGACTTCTACAAGCCCTATCTGGGCAAGAGCGGGCGACGCAAGATGGCCGATGCGGTGAAGGAGCAGCTGGGCTCGGAGAGCGAGGAGCTAACAGCCGCCCGGCAGCGGGCCGATGCCGAGCAGCAGCGCGTCACCGGGGCCATCAACAACCTGCTCGACAACATCACCCCCTCTAACCGAGAGTTTGTGGATCAGCGTCTCAAGGAGCTTGCCGACCAGCGCCAGCGTCTCGATCTGCGGCTCGACGAACTCGATCGTCTCGGCGCGTCCCAATCCGAGGTCAAGACGATCGTTGCTGACGGTCTGCGCTTCATCTCCGGGCTGGAGTTCACGTTGCGTAACGGTCTCCCGCAGGAGAAGCTCGCCGCCCTCCGTCAGTGCATTGACCGAGTTCACCTCGACAAGCCTGCCGCAGAGGCCGCTATCACCATCCGCACCGTTCCCACGGGGAACCTGGATGCGACTCAAGTGGTACAGATCGCGCTGACCATCGCGTGACGGCCTGCCGCCACGTGAAGGCGAATGCCAAGCGGGCCGACCTTGTGAAGCGAGCGGAGCAGTGGCACTGGGCGAGCTAATCCGCGACAACAAAGACCGGCTTGCCAATGGAGCCCATGCCCCGCCCGGGTCAAGTCACTAGTTCCATGCGGCTAGCGGAGCCGCCACGGGTTGATATCGCCGTGGTCGCAGGTTCGGAACGGGCGATCTCGCGCGCGTACGACGTGATGTAAGCGCATGGAAAACCTCGACTTGCGCCGAGGTCATCTCCAGGTCCTTATAGAGGGTACGATACCGTTCTCGAACTCGGGGGAGATGCGCAACAGAGACCTGTTGGGGGTTGGGTTCGCTACTCCGAAGCAGACACCCTGGGTTCAGTTCGATGAGCGAGCCAGACTGCCCTCGAATTCCTTGCATGCAGGTGCCTGACCGGGGGGCCGGAATGTTGATCCGTTGCCATTGCTGGACTTACTCCCCAACGAAGCCATGGTCCTCTCGACATGTCCGAACCTCGACACGCCGTCATCACGAATCACTCAAGCCCATGTCCACACGGACGGCTCGGCAAGCCCTCGACATTTTGGGCCCGCTCTCGTGGACCTGCGCGGTCATCGGAGCGGGCGCACGTTGCGCCAAACCCCGCGAGCCGCATACGGATCAATGTCCAAGGGGCTTGTCCACCGCCATCGCCCCGACCTTCCCATAAACGATACCGGCGTCGCCGGAGAACGTGATGTTGTGATCGCCGTTCACGTCCCACCGGGTCTCGTCCGGCACGCCGGTTTCACCAACGTGGGCGTAGACCAAGCCAGCGTCGCCGCTGAAATTCACGTTACCGTCGTTGCTCGCGTCGCCTACCTGAACCATGCAGTGCACGGCGAAGCTCTCCACGCCGGACCAGGCGCCAGGATTCGCGTAGACGCCAATCCACGTCGTGTTGGGCAGTAGCGAAGAACCGTTCTCCTGGATTTCGAGTACGCGCATGGCACCGAAGCCGTCGTCCACCACGGTGAAGGTGAAGTTCGACGAGTAGTCGGT
>JAAEQG010000767.1 GCA_024231775.1 bacterium | reverse complement strand
GGCCGTGTGCAGGATTTCGGCGAAAATCTCCAACGTCCGCCGTGGATCGGCGGTGAATTCCTCGCCGCCCGCGATATCCATTCGCGGAATGCCGGGCAGAAAGGCGAGCTTGCCCCGCCAATTCAAAATGTGGTTCTGCAACACCTGGGCCTGCACCACGATCCGCCCGCTGCGGCTCGCCAGGCCGACGACGCGGTCGTAGAGGGAGAACATATTGCGCGGCTCCTGGCTGATGTCCACGTCCAGCAGAACGTGGGTGTTGGCGCGGCTCATATCCCCGTCCACCAACAGCGTGGGCCGCTGCGCCTTGACCCCCAGCGCCGCCGCCAGGTTGGCCGAGATCGTCGTCTTGCCCACCCCGCCCTTGGGGCTGTACACGGCGATGGTCTGCCGCTCCCAGCCGCCCCGGTCCAGAATCGCCAGCGCGTCCTCGGCGGTCACGGGCGAGAACGACCGTGATTGCCGTTCCTCCCGCGCCATCCTCACCGCCTCTCGCACCAGGCTGGGCAGCCGCTGCACCTGTGTGGTATCCAACGGCGTGGTCACGTAGCCCTTCATCCCAAACTGCTGGTACTCGGCCGCATAGCCCGATCCCGCCGGGACGAGGCCCACGGCGGCGATTGCCCTGCCCTCGTCGAGCAAGAGTTCCTGAATCAACGCGGGCGTCATCCCCGGCAGCGTGGGGCTGAACATCACACAATCCGCTCCCAGCGACCGGGCCTGGTCCGCCAACTCGACCGCGCCAGACACGACGGACAGCATCGAGATACCGTCCCGCTCCAACGCCGCCCCGATCATTTGCAAATCCTGCCAGGCCGAGTGCCCGACGACGACGGATATATCACTCATCACTCACCTCTCTCTCGGCAAAGAATGTCTCCTCGAAATCCGACCAGGTAGCGCCGTCCGTCACCGGCAACGTTCCGGCCTCGACCGCCGGTCGGGTGATGGCGGGCAGCACAGCCACCTGCACGCTCCCGTGTGCCAGTGCAAAGACCACCCACTCGGCAGTCTTCCGGTCCACCACCACATCGAGCGCCTGCAACTCCCCCTCGATGTATCGCGGCTCACCTTCCATCCCCGGCGCGCCATAGTTCGGGTTCTGCCTCCGCTCCCGGTTCAGCCGGTAGACGACGCCCTCGGCGATCTGTTTTGCCAGCGGCATCTCCAATTCCGTGGTGATCGTCACCACTTCTGGCTC
>JAAEQG010000766.1 GCA_024231775.1 bacterium | reverse complement strand
GAGGACCTCGAGATCAAGGTTTCCAGCTTCTACCGCAAGGTCTCCAACCCCGTGCTGAGCGGGCTGCAACTGGCCTGGGGCGATCTCAGTGTGTACGACGTGTTCCCCCATCCGCTGTCGGATCTGTTCTCCGGCAGCGAAGTGGTGCTCACCGGACGCTACAGCGGTGTCGGCGCCAAAACGATCGAACTGAGTGGAGCCCGTTACGGAAACCGCCAGCGCTTCGCCTACGAGACCAACTTCCCCGCGGTCGCCACCGCTCACGAATTCGTACCGCGCTTGTGGGCGGTCCGGAAGATCGCCTACCTTCAAGATCAGATCCGCCTTCACGGAGAGAGCGGGGAACTGAAGCAGACGATCGTTAAGCTGGCTCAGGAGTACGGGATTATCACCGACTACACTGCGTACCTGGTCCTGGAGGAGGATGATCGGGCGGCCCAGCGCGGTGATCCTCGTCTTCATTTCGCC
Organism: bacterium; assembly: GCA_024231775.1. Taxonomy (GTDB): domain Bacteria; phylum Planctomycetota; class Phycisphaerae; order UBA1845; family UBA1845; genus JAAEQG01. The sequence goes on along the minus strand of JAAEQG010000766.1, from coordinate 6,596 downwards.
CAACAGATACGGCGCAACCAACCGCTGGCCGCCCGGGCCAAGAAGGCGCCGCATGCGGAGAAAGCCGAGTCCGGCGGAGCTGCCAATCGCGTGTCTCTGCGTAACAACCGGATGGCCGGCGACGCCTTCAACGCATACGTGCTCGATTTCGACGCCGAAGAAAACGCCCCGACACTGGCCCCGGCGATCCTGCGGGCGGGCAACCGCACGTTCTACAACACCGACGGTCGCTGGGTGGACAACCTCTACATCCCAGACACGGACACCATCAGAATCGAGGCCTACAGCGACGAGTACTACCGCCTTGCCCGCCGGAGTCGCGGCGTGGCCCGGACGATGGCCCTCGGCGAGCGCGTCGTCTTCGTTATGGACGGCCGGAACTACGAGATCGTACCACCGCTCTGAAGGTCGTAATCCTCCGTCCTTGGCGATCCAGGGCGGCTGGGGGAGTTGGGGCGGGTCCGATTAGTCCTTCTGGGGTGGATTGGGGGAGAGGGTTTTGGTTTAGCCTGGGTTGGTGGTGACCGATAAAAACTGCATGGCTGATGCTGAGGGATCGATCTGTGGAGTGGGTGGGTCGATTGCGCCCTGGGCGGGGATCCGCGTGGAAAGTGCCACGGCGTGGCACTTTCCATGGCACGGAGCGGCCCTGGCGGTGATTATCGGACTGGCTGCCGGGTTCCGACTGGTGGATCTGGGCACGGCGAGTCTGACTCACGACGAAGCTCTACGGGCCAACGCTGCCTTCGGCGGCGAGCACTTCTGGGGAGTGCGCTGGCTGCCGCCGTTTCGGGTCGCGCTGGGGTGGGCTGTCCAGCATGGGCTGGGGCGGTCGGAGTGGCTGATCCGTATGCCCTACGCCCTGGCGGGTATTGGCACGGTGGTGGTGTCGTACCTGTTCGTGCGCCGTCACCTGGACAAGGGGCTGGCGTTGTGGGTGGCGGCTGCGGCGGCGGGGCACCCGGCGCTGGTGTTCTATTCGCGGCGGGCCAAGGTTTTCAGTCTGGAGACTCTGGCTACGATCGTACTCGTCTGGGCGGGACTCGAGGTCTATCAGCGGCGCTCCAGGCGGGCGTTGCTGATCTTTGCCGTAGCCGGATTGATCGCCCTGGGATTCACCTACACAGCCTCGCTGGTGATCGCCGCGTGGATGCCCTTGCTGGCCTACCGCCTGCTGCGCGAGCGGGCGAGCAGAACACAGCTGATCCGTCCGTTCATCCTGACCACCGTGGTTCTGGGGCTGGCGGGCTCGGCGTGGTACGTGTGGCTGTCGGGAAGCAGTAACCACGGGAACCACGTGCAGTATCAGCAGGAAGTCCTCAAAGCCTGGCCGGCAAGCTATGCCCCGGGGGATCTGGCTAGTTGGCTAATGATTAAGGGATACGGGGTGCTCCGCTTTGTGCTGGGGATCACCTGGGTGTGGTCACCGCTGAAGTGGTGCGTGGGGACGGCAGCCTTGTTGGCGGCGGCGTGCTCCGGGGGGCTGCTGTGGAGGCGTTGCCGTCCGTTGTGCCTGTTCACGATCATCCTCGGGATCGCCTTTGTGACGGCTGGTGCTCTGCGGCAGTGGCCTATCGGCGAGTACAAGACCGCTACCTTCCTGGTCCCGCTGGTGGTTCTGGCGATCGGTTGCGGCATGGGCCAGTTCGCCCGACGGATGGGCTGGTCGGCGTCGGTGATCCTGCTGGCGGGTCTATGCGTGCTCGTACCGGCTGCACGGGCTACGAAGGCCAGCCTCGTCCCCCAGCCGATCGAGCAGCACCTTCGCCCGGTGTTCACCTATGCGGCGGACCACTTGGCGCCGGGAGACGCGCTCTTCGTACACTACGAGACTCAGTTCGCCTACGAGTTCTACTGGCGGCGGGAAGGTGTGCCCACAACCGTTCAACCCTGGGGAGACCGGGACGACGCCGCAGCCTTCGCCGCACATTTCGATAGCTGGATGACTCTGCACCCGCGGGTGTGGTTCGTGTTCAACCTGCGCCGGCCTAGCGAGGTGGGACCGTGGATGGAGCATCTGCGTCAGCGGTATCTCATCCAGGACGAATACCGCTCCAATGACGCGGCGGTGTACCTGATCGAGCACAAGACAGCGCCTGGCGAGTGACGCCTATCCTGGTGACTCTTCCCGCCAAGTTGTTAAGTAGCCGCGGATCGGCGCGGATAGACGCGGATGGATGCGCATGAGCCCCCACCCTTTGCTGCGCAAAGGACGGGGCACCCGCGCTGTCCGCGCGCCGGGCCTTCTGCTCACACTCATCCAGCACACAGTTGCCGTCTTGATCGTTCTCGCGGCGGATGCAGGATTGGTGCTGGCGCGGCGGTGCGTCGAGTGACGCGGCCTGCGCTGGGCCCGGCGGGGTCGCAACCGTCCCCATTACCGATCCCGTCGGCGGAAGGTTCTCGCCCAGCTCGCATCCGTCCGGCGTGCCGTTGGTGTTGCAGTCGCCGCAGAAGGGGTCATCCTGACACCGGTTGATGTCGCACTCGTCGGGCGTGCCGTTTGCGTTGCAGTCTGCGCTCTGGCCGCAGCCGGGGACGTCGCATGGCCCGCCATTGCTTCCGCAGTCGAGGTCACACTCGTCGGGGATGCGGTTGCCATTGCAGCCGCCGGACTGGTTCAGCAGGATCGAGATCGTGTCGCTTCCCAAGTTCGCTGTGGCTAGGTCGGCGTCGCCGTCGCCGTCCAGATCGGCGATCGCAACCGAGCAGGGCGCAGCCCCCACGCCGTAGGTGACATCGGGCGCAAACGTCCCGTCGCCACGACCCAACAAGACCGAGACGTTTCCGCTCCCACGGTTCGCCACGGCCAGGTCGACGACGCCATCACCGTCCAGATCGGCGATCGCCACGGAAGCGGGCCCGCGCCCCGCGCCGTAGGTCACGTCGGACGAAAGCGTCCCGTCGCCGATACCCAGCCGGACCGAGATGCCGTAGCGGTTCGCGACGGCGAGGTCGGCGTCGCCGTCACTGTTCAGATCCACGATGGCAGCCGCGCGAGTATAATCCCCCGCGTCATAGGTCACTTCGATCTCGAACGTCCCGTCGCCGCTACCCAGCAGGATCGAAACTGTGTCGCTGCTCGAATTCGCAACAGCCAAGTCGGTGGCGCCGTCACCGTTCAAATCACCGATCGCAACCGAATAGGGAATATGTCCCGCGCCGTAGGTCACGTCGGGCGCAAATGTCCCATCGCCCCGGTTCAGCAGGATGGATACGTTGTCGTCGGAGTAGTTCGCCACGGCCAAGTCGGCGTCGCTGTCACCGTCAAAATCGCCGATCGCAACTGAATAGGGCCCGTTTTCCGCGCCATAGGTCACGCGGGACGCAAACGTCCCGTCCCCGTGGTTCAGCATGACCGAGACCCTTTTGCTCCGCTCGTTCGCCATGGCTAGATCGACGTCGCCGTCACCGTCCAGATCGGCGATCGCAACCGAACGAGAGCCAGACCCCGCGCTGTAGGCCACATCCGGCGTGAACGTTCCGTCGCCTCTTCCCAGCAGGATCGAAACTGTGTCGCTGCTCGAATTCGCAACAGCCAAGTCCGCGTCGTCGTCCCCATCCAGATCGGTGATCGCAACCGAACTGGGCGCACTGCCCGAGTTGTAGGGCACGTCTGTAACAAACGTGCCGTCGCCTTGGTTCAGCAGAATCGAGATGCTGTCGTCGGAGCGATTCGCCATAGCCAGATCGGTATTGCCGTCACCGTCAAAATCGGCGATCGCAACCGAAGTGGGCGAACCCCCCGCGCCATAGGTCCCGTTGGCCGCAAACGTCCCGTCCCCGCCACCCGACAGGATCGAGACGTTATCACTGTAGAAGTTCGTAACGGCCAGGTCGGCGTCGCCGTCATCATCCAAATCGCTGATTCCAACCGAAAAGGGCCCGGTTCCCGCGCCGTAGGTCGAGTGGGCCGCAAACGTCCCGTCGCCGTGGTTCAATAGGATCGAGAGGTTGCCGTCAGAGAGGTTCGCCACGGCCAAGTCGGCGCTACCGTCACCGTCCAGGTCGGCGATCGCAACCGATAAGGGTCTGTGCCCTACGCCGTAGGTCACGTCGCTCGCAAATGTTCCGTCGCCGCTGTTCAGCAGGATTGAAACAGTACCGCCATGGATTGGGGCACTCCCACTGTTGGCCACGGCCAGATCGGCATCGCCATCACCGTCCAGATCGGCGATCCCAACCGAAGAGGGATAACGCCCTGCGCCGTAGGCCACGCCAGGCGATAGTGTCCCATCGCCGTGGTTCAGCAGGATTGACACGGTGTCATCATACGCGTTCGCCACAGCCAAGTCCGCGTCGCCGTCACCGTCCAGATCGGCGATCGCAACAGAGCGAGAGCCATACCCCGCGTAGTGGGTCACGTCCGGCGCGAACGTCCCGTCGCCTCTTCCCAGCAGGATCGAAACGGTGTGGTCCAGTCGATTTGCGACGGCCAGATCGGCGTCGCCGTCACCGTCCAGATCGGCGATCGCAACAGAGGCGGGCCGGTCCCCCACACCGTACGTCACCTCGGACACAAACGTCCCGTCGCCGCGGCCCAGCAGGATCGAAACGTTGTCGCTGTCCTCGTTCGCCACGACCATATCGGCATCGCCGTCACCGTCCAGATCAGCGATCGCAACTGATTCGGGATGATCCCCCACGCCGTAGGCTTGCCTCTGCGGAAACAGCGGATCAGCCAGGGCGGCCGGGCTGCCCCAAGCCAGCCCGAGCACAATTGCCACAGCCGCACCAGACCAGAACCTGCGGGAGTGGCATCGGCAAGGTGGCAGAGAGATACGACCCGGGCGTCGCGCCGGATCTTGACGACGGAGAACTTCCGTGGATTCAACATCGATGGTGGGCATTCGATAACTCCCTCTGCGCCAACAGGGCGACCGGAGCGCTGCATGAAACCGTGGATCGAGCCGGGACAGCTTCACGCCGAGGTTTCCCAACTGGCGTCGCCGTCTGACCGCGAGCAGGCCGCCGAGGGCGAGCAGTGTTATCGTAGCGGGCTCAGGAATGTCGGAGGCGACGCGGAACCCGACATTGAAGTCCTCGCCGTACGGGTAGCCGCCGTACCGGGCGGAGAACGCGAGGGTGTAGACGTAGTAGTAGGACGACCCGCCACGCACCCCGCGATCGGAACCGGCCCCGTAGTCACCGCTAATCCACGGGCTTTCCATCCACTCCCAGACGTTGCCCATCATGTCGAACGTGCCGTTGAGCTCCTCGCTGCCGCTGCCAACATCCCACGGGCCGAACGGGTCCGTCGCATATCCGTTGTCGTAGTAGTTCCAGCCAGTCCCGCTCACCCCGTCGCCCTGGTGCAGCGTGTCGCCTGGCTTGGTCGCGTGGGTCTGTAAGGTCGTGCCGTTCCAGTACGCCGCCTTGACCCACTCGTCCTCCGTAGGCAGGTAGTAGAACGCATCCTTGTGGCGGTGGAGATTCGTGCCGTTGTCGGCTTCGGCGGCAGACCAAGTGTCCAGCGTGTAATCGCCCGTGCCCTGCGTGCCGGTGAACTTGTAGGCGGGCTGATACCCCTTGCTGGTGTTCAGGTAGTTGACGAACTGCGCCGCCTCGTAGCAGCTCACCATGTTGGTCGGTACGTTCGTGCCCGTCCAGTAGGGGTCGCTGTTATACGCACTCGATGGGTCGCCCGTTACCGTACCGTAGGCGGCCCTGAACTTGTCCCACTGGTCATTCGTGATCTCGAAGGTGCCCATGCGGTAGTCATCACGATTAGTGCCGGTGAACGTGTAGTCGCGACCTGCCGGCCAACTGCCAAGATCGCCCGCATCGCCCGAGATTGGTACGAAGTCGATAGTGAACTCGTTCAGACCGCCCGGGTCGAACGTATCAGCCTGAACCACCGAGACACAGGTCAACACCACTGCCGCTGCCACTGCAAGACGTGTCATCGCCCTGTCCCACACGCCAGTACCCAAACAGGCGACGATCGCTCCACCGAAGTGAAGCCCCGCAGCACATGCCCTGCAACAGACGATTGGGGCGTGTACACGCATTTTTCCTTCTCCAGTGCGCCGGCCCAGGCTCGACGCAGTACCTCGGCTACAACGGTCTCGCGCATCCAGGTGAGCACCTCGCCCACCCACCGGGCCTTGTGCGGGCCGATCCGGTGACACTGCCCTCGCCGACAGGTATGTGTCCGGCGCCCCGCTCAGTGGTTACGTCGTGGTTAGGGGCGAGATTCTTACACGCAACTGCTGGTTCTATTCCGGTGGGCCGCCGTAAGCCGCGATTCCAGGCCGTCCGAGGTGTTTTCCGGTTCCCAATGGAGGACAGTTTGCCATGATCGCGTTCGGGTTCCGCTGATACCTGCATGGACCGACGGGGCCGCCCACCCAGACGGCCCCGGTTCGAAGTGAGGGCAATGTCCTACCGCAGCCCATCCCAAGCCCGACGGGTCAACCACCCACCGCTGACGCGATGGGGCACCCGCGGATCGTCACTAGCTCCCACCCCTTGCTGCGCAAAGGACGGGGCACCCGCGCCGATTGCCCGATTCCCGATCATCTTGTTGCTCGCGTTCGAGTGGCCGCGCGGACTGAAGCCTGCGGCTGTGCGCCTGAGAGTGTACCTGTTCAGAG
>JAAEQG010000765.1 GCA_024231775.1 bacterium | reverse complement strand
CGCGCCCACCCGCCTTGCCATCCTCACTCTTTCCCGCCGCCTTGGCGACCGACCTTCGCGGCAGTCTTGTGGTACTCGGCAGCTTTAGGAAAATTTTTCCTAGAGCTAGCTTCACTCTCTCCGGCATGCCGCCCCTTCCCTCCGCGCTTCTGCCCCGCCGAGAGGCCCACAGGGCAACGGTGTTGGGTAATATTACCCAGCACGGTAAATCGTTTTGAGATTCTGTTTGCCGATCGGGGAATCCCGTGGTATGTTTCTCGTACGACTCCCCGGCGTAAAGCCGGTTGGGCGCTCTACATGGGCGCCTCTTTTTTGCGCTCGCGGGACACGGACGCGCATGGTGCCGAACCGATCGATCATCTACATTGACGGGTTCAACCTCTACTACGGAGCCATCAAAGACGGCCCGCACAAGTGGCTCAACCTGGAGAGGTATTTTCAACTCCTCAGGCCCGTCGATGATATTCAGATCGTTTACTACTTCACAGCGATCATCGATGGCCCGCGCAGGGTAAACCAGTTGACGTTCCTGAAGGCGCTGGAAACGCTCCCGCTGGTTCACGTTGTGCTCGGGAAGTTCAAGAAGAAGAAAGTACGCTGCGGAGTCGGTGGCTGTGCGTACGCCGGGAATCGTGTCTTCAGCATCCAAGAAGAGAAGCGGACCGACGTGAACATAGCACTGCAATTGTTCGATGATGCTCGCGAAGACCGATGCGATCGGTCCATAATCGTCAGCGGAGACTCTGATCTTGTTCCCGCGGCCAACCTCGTCAAAGGATCCTTCCCAGGCAAGAAGATCATCGTCTACGTTCCCGCGCGAGACCCGATCCGGGGTGCCGCGGTTGAGTTGCGGGCTGCGGCCGACAAGGACAAGACCCTGCCCGTGAACCTGCTGAAGCACGCCCAGTTTCCCCCACGAGTCCCCGACGGCGCTGGCGGTTTCATAGAGAAGCCGACTGATTGGTAGCAGGCGCCGGACTCGGGATGGGCGGGGGTAGGGCATGGAGAGCATTGTACTCTTCTCGCTGAGAACTGCTCAGGGCCTCTGTGCTGATCGCCAGCGGTGCAGGTTACGGAAGGCTGTTGTCCCACCGTCACGGGGAGATTCAAACCTTGCCCGCTTTCTTGAGCAGCAAGAACTTGACTCGCCGATCTACCGCGTCATGGAGCAGTTGTGCAGCGTCCGCCTCGATCTGTTTGCCCAGGTCGGCGACAAGGAACACGCCCCAGGCGGACGGACCACGGCGGATACCGATCGGCAGTCGTGATGCCCCTTTACGCTTGAATACGTGACCGCCTCGCGACTTTACGATGAACGCACCCTCGATCCGACTACGCCCTTCGGTTCGTGAGATACGGTAGGTCACACCCTTCTTGATCTGCCGTGCCCCGAATCGTTGGAGCCCCAGCCGCTTGCTCTTGGACAGGACGATGGTAGCGCTCGGGTGTCCGCTGGTTGCCCGCCTGACCCGCAGGTGTTTGTCGATGTCTTTCTTCTTGATGAACACGCGATCGCGGATCGCCTTACTCATGCGGGTCTTAACCTTCTTGGCAGTGTCGTTGGTCGCGCCAACCACCGCCTTCTCCGTTCCGCGGGGTACGTCTCGCAGCAACTGCTCCACGTCCCGGAGCTGCGCCTCGTCCACTTGAATGTCTACGATTCCGCCTCGCGTCATTGTCTAGATCTCCATCACAACGGGAGCCGGGGTATCCCGCTGCAACGCCGCCAGTATCGACTTGAAGATGACCTTCGATTCCTTCGCAACCTTGGTTTGATCGGCCACAGCCTTCGCAAGACGATCCTGCTTCTCCGATCGTACAGGGCCTCGCTGGCTGACGTTGCCCAGGGCGCCCGGTCCCAGATCGCGGGAAGCTGGATCGTGCTTATCTCTGTACGCGGCCACCACGCCGGTCATAAACCGTGACTCCCCAGCCGCCAGCCTGGGCGCGGGACCGCCGCCCGGCTTCCCGCCCGTGCCCTTGTTTTTCACCTCCGCGTCCTTCTGAAGCTGGCTCATGCCCAGCGCCTGCAGAGTCTTGAGGCGCTCGGCAAGCTCCGCGTTGCCCGCGTCCTTTGCCAGTTGGATCCGCTCGGCGTAGTTCTGGCGGAGTTGTTCTAACGACGCCCCCAAGTGGTCGCCCTGCAGTTTCAACTGGGCCTGCTTGATCTGGCTATCCATGCGCTCCAGTGTCCGCGTGACGCCGAGTTCTTTGCGGGTCTGCTCCACAGCCGCTTTGGCCTGACTGCCGAGTGCGCCCTTTTGCTGCTTGGCTGCTTTCTTGTCCAGCTCGGCCACTTTCGCCAGGTAGGTTTCGCGTAGCAACATCTGCTGTTCACCGAGCCGCTTGACGGAGCCCGCACCCGACGTGGCCATAAGCTCGCGCGTCTTCTCAAGATCTTTGTGGAACTGGCGCTCGAGTAGGATCTTCTGCTTCGCGAATTGGTCCGGGGCGTTCTGCAGTTGCAGTTGCGACTTCAACTCTTCAGTGTACTTCTTGCTGTCGCCGACAGTCTTGAGTATGGCGTCATTCGCCTTCGTAATCCCGTCAGCAAAACCCTTCTGGGCATTGAGCTCCGCCAACTCGGCGTTGATGCCGGTGATTGCACCCAGCATCGTCTCGAACGACCGGACCGCGGGACCGATGCCCATTGGCAGGTTCTTGATCGACTTCTCCACGGCTTCCATATCGCCATTGATGGCAGCCGTTACCGTGGTCACTGCACCGAAAGCCAGCTCCAGTTGCCCGGCCACAGCAACGGCCGCAAACATGTTCTTGGCGGACTTGCTCAATCCGAAGTTAGCTTGATCAACTTTGGACTTGAACCGTTGAACAGAGTTCCCCGCGGTGCTGAACGCCTTGCCCGTGTTGTCGCGTCCGTTGATGAAGATGTTCACACTTCGGCTAGCCATCGGTCTGTGCTCCTACGTTGTCCCGCCACACCGCCGCCCGGCGCCGAGCCAGTACCCGGCGCCGGGTCTTGGTGCGTTGGTGGACTCAATGGAGTTCGTTCATCGCGCTATCCCGTGGGTACGGTCCACTTATGCTGGCAGTTGCGGCACAGCAAGTTCGAGTCCCCATCTACGGCATTCATACATTGCACCGAGACACGCCCGTTGGTAGTCAACTGCTTGCACTTGGGGCACGACTCGATCACGAGTGCTGTCGCATACCGCGTCTCGGCTTCGGCCAATCGTTCGCTCGCGGCCGTGCTCTGGCTGAGCGCGTGCTTGGCACCCCGCACCGCGGCCGACGCCTCATCGCAGGCAGGCTGGTGTTTGGCCCTTGCGGATTCCAGTGCCCCGGTGGCTTTGACCGCCTTCGCTTCGGCCGCATTCGCCGCTCTGGTATCCGCGTCCACGCGGGACGCCAGCTCGGTCTCCTGCTCCCGCGAGTTGGCAACCGCAACTGCAGCCGCGGAGTGGCGTGCGATGGTCTGCTCATCCAGCCCCAGCTCCGCGACAATCTCGGCGAAACGCTCCGGGTCGCCTTCACGAAGCGCATCGCTCGCGTCCCGCTCATGCAACTCGCGGTACTCTTCGACCAGACCGCGCCGGGTCGCCTGTTTCGTCTGCCGGAATCGTGCAAGTAGGTTCGCCATATCTGTGCTGCCCTTCTGTTGGTGCGCCTGTCATCCGTGCTGCCGCGGGGGACGGTGGGACCTGCTCCCACCGCCCCGTCCGCTGCGGACAGCACAAAAACGAGCCGCCATGAAACGTCATCCGCCAATCGCGCGGAGCAGGTCCGCGTCGCTTATGTCCGCCAAAGTCTGGGGAGCCCCGGTCCGCGGGGTGGTCGATGCCCCAGCCGTAGAGTCTTCCGGGTCCCGAACGGGGTCCGGCAGGCCAGGGTTGCCGGTAAGTGCCCGCATTAGCTCTCCGTCAGTCACATCGCGCAAGGTCATCGTTACGCCCTCCAAGGTCTGTCGTTCGAAGAAACTCCGTTGAAGCGCTTCGGCGTCCGCAGGCACAGGCACCACCGACACCTCGTACAGCTCCCAGGCCCGCACCACGCGCGCGGGGCCTTCGATGCGCTCGGCGCCGTCGCCAGCCGACTCCGCCTCGTCCAACACCTGCACGTCGCGGGCGATGAACCCGATGGACAGCGCTTGAAGGAACCCAGTACTAACCAGCCGCCACACCTCTTCGGCCCGCGCGGTGTCCGCGAATGTGATCTTGGCGATGAGGTTACGGCCTTCGATCTTGACTGCCGCCTTGCCGATGACCGCCCCAGCCTCGTAGCGGTTGTGTGTGTCGAGTACGACCGGGTTACGCCTGAAGCGCGCCAGGTCGACACCGGCCATCCGCAAGTGCTCGGTCCCGTAGTACGTCTCTACCCCGTTCTCAGTCGCGGCCACGAATGTGGCGGTACGCTTGTCGGCGTCGATGCCACGAATCTGTACGCGGTCCAAGAGTCCGCGGCATCCATCAGCCGGTGATTGTCTGGTCATTGTCGTCACTCCTGGGCACTGTTGCCCTACCCCCATTCTGCAGGACGGTGGTCACGCGGCGGTCGCGCGGTGGTCACATTTGCACTTGGCCCAGCGACGTGAGGATCACCCCGCCAGCACGCCCGGAGCCGATAGTAGCCGGGTTCGGCCCCGTCGATTGCCTCGGCAAGGTCGGTCATGCCAGCACCCCGCAACGCACCCCGCAGCCGATGCACCGTCGCGGTAATCGCCCGGTCGGACGCGCACCCGTCCCACGCCGACGCCAGGGTCTCGCGGCTGACGTACTGATCGGGCCGACGCGCTAGGGCACAGAACACCTGCCACGGCAACCCATTACCCAGCTCGCAGACTTCCCCGCCGTACACCACAGCGAACCGGACCGGATCAACCTTCGGCGCCTTCACCTCGCGACGGTGGGGGCTGCCCCGCAACCCGGCCAGCTCCGCCTGGAGCTGCTCCATCGTCGCACAGGCCTCGCCGAGCTGGTCAGCCAGCCGCGCGACACGTTCGACTTCGGACTCGCTACGGACGGTTACCATTGCTGCCCCCTGCCGCTATTGGGCGGACTGCCCGAACGATAGCAGCGGTGACCAACCTGCTGATCTGGTCTCGCAGCTTCTCGACGCCGACCTCTCCGGCCACCGGCGCCACCAAGTGGCCAGCCACCTTGTCGGCCACGCGGTGAACCTCGGTAAGCACCTGATCCCCCGTGGTGCAACCGTCGAGGCGCGCCGCCGCATCGTTGAACAACCGCTCCCATTCCTGCCACGTCATGACTCAGTCTCCGGGTGATCCTCAAGCCACCGTTCCAACATCTGTTGCGCACTCATCAGCGCCTCATCGATCGCCTCGAACGCGCCGTCCCCGAACTCCCGCTGAAGCCGGTCGATGGCCGAACGAAGCACCCCCGCCATCCGGCTGTGTAGCTCCCGAACCTGATCGCGGGGCAGCAACTGGCCACGCTTCTGGCCCACCTCCAACTCAGCCAACGTCGCCCGGGCGCGTCGCCACCGTTCGAGCGCGGGGCTCGGACCGCCCGCGGCCATCGCCGCGTCGTCACCGTCATCCTCCGGGTATCGCAGCGCCGCCCATTTCTGGAGCGCGTCCACCACCCACGTCGGCCAGGGGCCACGACGCGGGATCGGGCAGCCTGAGTCCGTCAACCGGCCGCGCAAAGTCGTACCCGGCCACCCGAGCTGCCGTGCGAGTTCGCGCTGGCTGGTGATCTGTTCGGGTTCTGTTCGTAAGGACGTCATGTCGTTTCTCGCAAAAAAACGCCAGAGAACGCTTCTAAGCCGCGTTGCGCCGATCAGTCACCCCGCGGCACAGTCGCTCCGCGAAAGTCGCTTAGACGCCGCCACAGTGGCACTGCGCGGCCACAATTAGGCACCCTTTGTGTGCAAAAAGGGGGGCTCGCCGTATCGCACTTGCCAAAGTGCCCAGGAGGACCCGCGATGTATCGGCGTCGTCCATCACGTCCTCGCTGGCGGTCGTCTCGGTGCCGCCCTCCGGCACGCTGGGGTCCGTCACCTCCACCTGTCCGCCGAACAGCTCGAGCGCCGCCCGGACTTCGGTGGCGGTTGGCGATCGGCGCCGGCGTGGGTTGGGCGGTCTGGTCCGGGCGGTCATGACGTGATCCCTCCCCCGTTCAAGAGTGCCAACCCTACCTTGCCACTTGGCACACTTGGACACCCTTCCTCCCTCCCAACATCATCATCAGTGCCAATGGGTACGTTAAGGTTGGCACCCTTGAATCCATGCTCAAACCGCGTTCTTGACCCCGCCAGGCGGGTTGGGCCTACAACTGCACCGGGTCGGCTGGCACGGTTGGCACTCTTGAATCCGACGGGTGTATTGGCACTCTTCATTGCGGTAGGCTCCACTCCCATACCTTGCCGACCCTCTTGGCACGGATGCCCGCGTCATCCTTTGCCCTGAACAGCGTCCGGCGGGATATCCCCGACGATTCGCTCGCGTCCTCGACAAGAGTCGCCGACGCGACCGGGCCATCGGCGAGTGCGGCCTTCAGCCACTCAGCCGCCTCCTTGCGGTTGCCACGTTGGTTGCCGGTGTCCGGCCTGAGCAGCTCGTCCAGCCCCTCGGTAATCGGCGTCCCCTCCCACGCGACCACAGGCTGTCCGTTGTAGCCCGGCCTCGCGGTGTCGTCCGCCAGGGTGTACGCCAAACCCGTCGGCTCTTTGCACAGGTTGCTCTTGATTGGCAACAGCAGCCGACGCCGCCCGTCCTCTTTGTCCTTGGCAACAGCCCAACCCATCCGGGCAGCCGCGACGAACGCCAATGACCCCATGATCCTGTATTGGGCGGACGTGCCCTCGCTTTTGTTCAAGTGGGATATGAGCAGGACGGCGACACGGTGACGTTGGGCCAAGCTGGCCAACGGTGCGAGTAGTCCACGAACGTCGCCGTTCTTGTGGCTGTCGGCTCGCCCCATGTACGCGCTGACCGGATCGATGATAACCAGTCTACATCCCCGCTCTGCTTTGACTGCATCCTCCAACCGCGGCAGGTCGGTATCCAGACTGAACATCCCCTCGCGATACGTCTCGCTGTCCGGGTCGAATCGCTTGACGCCCTGAACGATAACGATTCGGTCCAGGTCCGCCGCTGCGGCCTGCAATCGCGGGACGATGGTATCGTTGGCATCGTCTTCGGCGGACAGGATGACCACCCCGCCCGCGGGATTGCGCACGTCCTGACTGTCTGCGAATGGGCAGCCCGCACTTACGCGGGCTGCAATGTCCAACGCCACGAACGTCTTGCCCAGGCCCGGATCGGAAGCGAATATCGTCGTCTTGCCGAGTGGTATGCGCCCGGGCCATAGCCATTCAAGGGTCGTCGGCTCGATGGCCGACGCCCGAACGGTGACCAGCCCGGCGTCCGGTTGGCTCAGTGTCCCAGTGCCCTCGCGTGCTCCCGCATCCGACGCCGCCTGATCGCGTCGGTTGGACTCGATGATCCTGCCGACGTCCTCGCGAATGTCGCCTGCGGACCGCCCGTTGATCGATAGCAGCTTCGCCCAGCAGCCCGGTCCGACTTGCCCACCAGGTGGGTAGGCTCTGGTCAGATGTCCGGCACACTTCTCCGCCCCGAGTTGCTGGGCCAGGTTGCAGATGTACTTCATCCCCGGCCCAGCGTTGTCCACCAGGATCACAACCTCTTCGAATCCCAGGAGCGGACGCAGATCAGTCGAGCGGACACGGTTCGCCCCGCCGGGGACCGCCGTTGCGGTCAGCCCGATGCTGATCGCCGCATCGGCTAAATCTTGGCTCTCGCATACCAGAATTCGCCCGCCGCCGTCGCTCAGCTCGTCCACCCGGTACAGGGGCTCCAGGCCGGGATGGTTGGTTGCGGTCGTCATCGGATCACCTCGAGCGCCGACCTTGCTGATCGGAGGTACAGCGAGGCGTGTTCCGGTCTGGCGTTGACCATGCTCCGGACCGCCAGGGCGACGAAGTACAAAGCAAAGTTGATTCGCCGCGGTTGGTTTTCTCTTGGACTTGCGGAGATTCGTGTGCTAGACTTCTGCATCACAGTTTTCCCTTTTGCCCTCCGTTCGGCCGTCACCGCGGAGGGCATTTTTCTAGGTCGATTCCGCAGGGTCGCTCAAGCGGGCGACCAGTTCATTCATCGTGTGAACCACATCGGAGATTCCCCTGTGTCCCAGCCACGACACCGCAATCTCGGAGCGCGCGTCGAAAAACGGCTCCGCCAGGGCGAGCCTGCGCAAGTCGTGCGCCAACGCTCCGAGTGGGCCTTCGAGCTGTTCATGGTGGTGCTGAAGCCGTGCCCGAAGGCACTGCCGCACACGTCGCTTCCGAGCTGTCGTCGGGCCGGTGTTCACGCGGTGGCCTCCGATTCACAGACCGCGCGCCCGCGACGGGCTACGCGCTCTCCGGTTTCGGTGAGTGTCGCCGTCAGTGATTCGCGCCGAAGCCACTCTTCGAAACCCGACCGCCAGAAGGTCGGCCCACTCGCGGGCTCATCGGCGGTCCGAATCTCGTGGTGCATCGCTGCGTCTTTGAGTGCGGCCGGTAGGTCGGCGACGCCCTCGACTTCGACCATCTTGGCAATCTGGCGCCCGCTGTACGGCCCGCCGCGATCGCTCAGTGCGTCGGCGATGGTCAACTCGGGTTCGGTCTGGGTTTCGGTTGTCATTGCGAGTGCTCCACGTTGAGGTTGCTTACGAATGCGGCCACATCGGCGGGACGCCATCGAAGACAGCGCCCGCACTTCGCACCGGGCAGTAGTCGCAGCCGGTGCAGCTCCTGGACGGCGGACGGCGTTACCCGGAGCAGGGTTGCCACCTCGACGTCACAGAGGAGGAGTTGCGACATCAACACGGCTGTGTCGGCTAGCGGTGGCTCGTGTCTGGGTTTACGCTTGGCCATTAGTCGCCTCCACCAAACCGTTAGCGCCCCCCGGCGTACCGCGCACGAGAGCTTCGATTGCTGTCCGTGCAAACCGAATCTCGCCATCGGGCAGGCGCTCGGCTACGGCTTCGGCGTCCAGGAGTAGTGGGTGATTCGGCAGGGGGGTCATTGGGAGGTTCATGGTTGGACCTCCTCGGTCGCTTCACGCGACACGCCAGGGACGCCTTGCCGAGCGCGATTGAGAAGTGCCGCCTCTACCGCCACCGGATCGAACAGGAACCGTCCGCCTGCCTGCAGATGGGGGACGCGCCCTGCCTGCGCCTCCTCGCGTAACCACTTTGCGGGGATGCTCAAGAGACGGGCCATCGGGCCAGCGGGTAACAGTGTCTCACCTACATTCATACCCGCCATTCTGGGGCACGAATGGGATGTATCAAACGGTTACCGGCACATAAGCGGCGCATAAGGGGTCTATTATGTGGTCATTAACTGACCGCCGGGTGTGTGTCGCCTTGCGGCGTGGTTGTAACACCTTGCCGTGCGCCATTGGGGCGATGCGCGAGTCCGAGTTGAACCAGCCGCTTCAGCACACTGCGAACAGTCTTTTCCCCGTACTTGGTTCGCGCATTGTTGCCCAGGTCGTACTTGTGTTCCACAAGATCTACCACTGAATGTGTTCGCGTAGTCGTATCTTTCAGGTGGCGTAAGATCACCACCTGAGTCGGCTCAAGCGCGTAGCCAGCAACGCCAGCCGCCGGGTTTTTCGCTTTGGGTTGCCCAGGGTTGTCGCCGGGAGAGACCGTGGGATCTGATCCCGCCGGGTCCTCTTGTTCGAGCGCAGTGGCCACGATTTCGCATCCGCAGCGAAACAGCTCCCATCCATAACCACGCAGGTATTCCCCTCCGTTGCACCAATTCACGAGCACGAAGAACACGTTGGCGAACGAGCCCTTCTCGATGTAGGAGTGAAGCCTTGCGGACAGCACTGCATGCTGCGTGCTCTTGAAAGCACCGAGCTCCGTTGATCGAGCAACAAGCCGCCCTGCAATCTCCTCGTATGTAGGTAACACCTTTCGCCCGAGACGATTGTTGTCTGGCAGTTCCCTGATCTGTTTTGAGATTTCCAGTAGATCGGTTTGTGTTGGCATGTCTCTGACCTTTCGTCGGGCTGTCCCGAACGATACACGGCGGTCAGTGACCGTGCATCGTCCGCGACTTCGCCGGGTTGCATGCCCGGCTGGCCCACCGCGTCTATACCGCCAACGGACGAGTAATCAACCCCCCCCCGTTCGGGTTTTGACCGGTCTGTGAGTTGTTCGTGGTGCCGTGTCGAACGTTCGGGGTCTGTCCGGCGTTCGGTACGTCTAACTTACCCGCAACGTGCGAGTAATCAACTGCCGATGTTCGGTACCCGTCCGGGCTGTGATATCCACCGCATCGAACCGCCCCAAAGTCTACCTCCAGGTAGACGGTGGTGGCAGGATGGTGGCAGGCGCCACGCCGTTCGGGTCCGTTCCAGTCCGTCCCACTCCGGCGAAAACTGCGTTTACGGGGTCGTCAGTGCGGGTCGGCTGCGTTTCGAGGCTGTGAGCGGGGGCGATTTATGGACTTAAAATCCCCTCCGGGTAATCCCGGGTGCGGGTTCGAATCCCGCCTCGCCCATTTAAACGCGGTTTTTGGGGTCGCCCCGGTCGGGCCGTCGAAAAACGGTCGAAAAAACGGTCCCGAGGAGCGCGATGCGGCGCAGTCTT
>JAAEQG010000764.1 GCA_024231775.1 bacterium | reverse complement strand
TCACCCCTACCTGCGGCGCTCGTAACGGCGCGTCAGAAGGGGCGGTGTCTGCATTTCCCCCTGCGCTCCGACGCGGAAAACCTTCAGTTCCATTGAGTCCTTCCCCTCGCGCGTGTGGATGCTGGCGATTTTGACCAACGATCCATCGGGAAGGTGGGCGTCGCCCCTGAGGACCCACTTGTCAGCATCGAAACTCCACCAACCAGTCGCCAGCCCGCCACGATCGTCGACGCCGAAGTACTCCATCCGTCCGGAGACGGGATCCCGCGCCGAGATTCCCCGCGACTCCCTTCCGGGCGCCACGACGTGGTCGAGGATCGCGTTGCCTCCAAGGTCCCATGAGAAGACGAGGCGCACGATGTCTCCGTCAGGGTCCTGATGTTCCCACGTGCCAATCAGCCAATGCGCCTCGGCCTGTTCGAGGCTTGACCTCAGATTCCGCCCTACCTGTTCCTGGCCCACAACACCGGCCGCCGAAGCGGAAATGCAGAGCGCCAACATCGCCTTCGTCCATCTCATCCGATCCCCCTCGTCCATCTGTCAGTCGTGCCCCGAGGGACACCACGATTATACCCCACGGGAGAGTAGGGACTCTGTTTTCCCACGCCCGGCCCGCCGTCGCTTAGACGCACGGCGCCTGTTCACCTGGTACAATGAAGAGGATGGTACGAGGCTTGAGATGCTCGAAGTGAACGCCACGGTTGTAGACTCAACCCATCTCGAGCTGTCCGAGGCAATCTCGCGAGAGCCTGGTGAGCCGGTAAAGGTGTTGATTGATTTCGGCAAGGCCTTCCAGGAGGTCGAAGCCAGGAGTGCTGGGGGCCAAGCACTGGGGAGAGAACGCGAGCAGGCGTGGTGTAGGGCCCATCAGGATATCCTCCGGGAGTATGCCGGGCAGTGGATTGTGCTTGAAGGTGAGGAAATCGTCGCT
>JAAEQG010000763.1 GCA_024231775.1 bacterium | reverse complement strand
TGAGGTTCGCGCGCCCGCGTCGATCCCCACCGTCTCGGAGTGGGGCCTTGCGATCATGACCCTGCTCCTGCTGACTGCCGGTACGGTGGTGCTGATCCGAAGACAGCCTGGGGAAGCTCAACCGACGCGCTGACCAGGAGGTAAGATACCGCCCATTCTCGGGCGACCCGGGCGTTGGTAGAGAGCCGATCTCCACTTCACGACAGTAGCTGTGGCCGGGCTCGAAATCGAAAGGCTCTACCGCAGGGGACTTGGCTGTGCCGAGATCGCCAAAGTGCTCTGCAGAGTGGTCCTGTCGGCCTCCCAGATAGCCCTCCTGCCCCGGGGTGTATCCCACGACCATCGTGACGCGGCTCTGGCGCTACGGGCTCCGGCCAAACGGAATACCAGTGGGTGTACTTGTTCGGAGCGGCTTGCCCAAGCCGTGGTGAGGCGGTCGGTTATCTGATGCCAACCGCGGACACGTTCTGCATGAACCTCCACTTGGCTGGGATCAGCCGATCGGTGGGCTTGGATGTGCAGGTAGCCCTGGTGCTGGACGGAGCTCCGGTTGATGCGGCGGTCACCGTGATAGTCGTAGTACCGAGCGTACCAGCCGGGTACGCGCCCTCCGTTTTGAAACCGCCTACCGTCCTCGCCCCACAACCATGCTTTACGCCTGCGCCCCATACCGATATACTCCTGCTTGAGTGGCGGTCTGGTTAAGCGAGGAAGCGCACGTAAAGCGCACAGAAAAACCAGAGTAGTCATAAGTCTCTGTAGAATAAGGCGCCGGAGTGGCGGAATTGGCAGACGCGCGGGATTCAAAATCCCGTGGCCGCAAGGTCGTGTGGGTTCGAGTCCCACCTCCGGCAGTATCGTAAGCGTCCTTCCAGTAGGAAGTTGCACAATGCTTCGATCACCAGAGGAGCCTCAGCCGGGAGGCTACAGGGCTTTGGGATCGCTGGCGCCGGTTCATAACGAGCGAGTACGCCCGGGTTGGCGGACCATCCGCGAGTTGATTGGACGGCGCGTTCCCAAGCAAGAGCAGCCGGAGTTCATGCAGGAGCAGCGGCTTTTCCGCCGAGGCCGTCAAGAGAGCACTCCAGCGGCTCGCCGGTCGGCAGCGCGTCGTGAAGGACATGAGCTAGTTCTACGTGATCGTGCCGCTCGAGTACTTCCACCGTGACGCCGGTGCGCAGGCCAACAAGGACCTGCAGCACATCGACGACCACCAGCAGGTCCGGTATTGCCGGCGTCAGAGCAGGCGGGTGCAGCACTCTGGGCGCTGGGGCTTGACAGCCCGGTTTGGCTCTGTAAATTACCGATGCAACGAAGCCAGGGGTGATGAGGCCCGTGGCAGAACAATTGGGGCCGTAGCTCAATTGGATAGAGTACCGGACTGTCGATCCGGTGGTTGAGGGTTCGAATCCCTTCGGCCTCGAATGTAAAGCAAGACGCCGCAAGCCTTTACGGTTTGCGGCGTTTTCGCGTTTCGGCTCGGTGGCAGAACGGTGGCAGGATTCAGCCCACGCGCTGCGCATCAGGCCCGGGTGATGTGGGCTGGGTAGCGGCGGATCCAAGCCTCGATGTTGTCGGCGTACTCCTGCATAACTCTGGCGAGCACTTCCGGGCTCTCCGAAGCCGTTTCCGGTTCGGCAAGCGGCCCAAGCAGTTGAAGACGATAGTGGAAGCCGGGTTCCGAGAGGAGCAGTCCCTGCAACACGGTCGCACCGCAGCGTAGGGCGATCTGCAGCGTACCGGTCAGGAACTCGCGCTGCTCGCCGAAGATCGTGACCGGGACGGTCTTCTGGTGCGCGGAACGCTTGCGGTGGACGTCGAGGGCGGTACCCAGCAGGAAGTTCTCATTCAGGCAGCGGTAGATGTCGCGGGGGTAGGCATCGGCGTAGAACATGCGGATGCGTCGCAGTTCGGGATACCTCAGGGCGTACTTCTCCTCGATGAACCGCCGAAGGGCGCCCTCCTTGCGATCGCGCACGCCCGCCACCTTGTAGCCCAGCAGAGCCAGGTGCAGGCCTACAACGTGGTGCGGGCCATGGTGGGAGAGGGCGATGTACACGCCGTTCGACCTGGAGAGGCCGTTGTCGAGCAACGCCCGCGGATCAACATGAAAGCGCTCCAGAACCTGTTCACGAGGCAGCAGGTCCATAATGAGAGTGAAGACCTTGTCACAGCGCGTGTTCTGGAAGTGGGCTCGGGTTATCCGCCGGCGCCGGCGCGGGCTCAGATCCGCGCCGAATACGCGCTCCAGACCCTGGGCGAAGCCCCGTCGACGCTTGTGGTTGATGCTCCACTCGAGGGTACCGAACCACCGGGAGAAGTGATAAAGACCATTCAGCGTAAACACTCGGGCCGTAAGCCACAGAACGGCCCGAACGGTCCGAAACGCACAACGATTCCACCATCCGATAGGGCGGGATGCGGAACGGCTGGCGGCGCCGGCCTCAACGGTTGTGGGAGTCGCGGTGGACAAAGCAGCGAGAGTATATCAGGCTAAGCCCGGGCCAACCACGGCCAAGCGGTCATCGACGACGCTGGGGCTTGCGCTTGTGATTGTGTGCGCGGACCTCATGTGCCGCGTAAGCCTGGCGCGTCCACCAGAACGCCAACACAGAACCCAGAGTCCCCAGGGCGATGTACTCCAACGGTAGCGCCCGCAGGTAGGCGCTCTGCGGAATGCTGGGCGGAAGATGGCTGACGTCGCCGCCGGCGCCCAGCATAGCCCACAGGTAGGCGCCGACCGTCACGATGGGAACCGCCAACCACGTCCAGAACACGGTGCGGACCGGAAAGCGCCCGTTCGCCAAGTACCCCGCGGCACAGAACGCTGCAGCGATCGCGAAGTACACCTGCCCGTGTTGGATAGCCGGCGGTGGTGACCCCGTCGAGAACACCCCGACCAGCAGAAAGGCGATCGCGGAGGTCGCGAGCGTGTGCAGCATACCCGTGCGTCTCTCGTCGCTCGTGCCCTCCGAGGAGGGGGCGGCGCCGAGGGTCGATGAGACTAGCGGCATCTCCGTACAGGCCATGCCGGACAGCACCGCCGGTCTGGCGCCGGCGTCCCCGCGGCACCAGTACAGCACCCATCCGGAGACCAGCATGGCTGCCAGCACCACCGCAGCCCATAGGATGGACTCCAGCAGAAAGCTCAACGCGATCTGCCGGACCGGGACGATCGCATCGCCATCCGAGGCGCCGATCAGCAGCGCGCCCAGCGTGTCCGCCCGGAGGTTGGCCACCGCCAGCCCGAGGCAGGTCGCGAAAACGCCCGCATCCGCCAGCTTTCGCCCGGTCAACAGTGAGGCCAACGCCGCCACCACCAGGCCCAAGGCGCCCACCTGGACGATCATCAGCCCGGGGCTGCGGGTGGTGAGCATACTCACCGCCCCCTGCGGATCGATCGGCTGAAGGGCACGCCAGCCCACCGTCACAAAAAGGGCGATGGCCGCGCACCAAGCGGTCAAAACGACCAGCCGATCGGTCAGCCGGAGATGCTGATGAAGTTGTGCAGACTGGGGCGTCATCCTCGAAACTCACTTCCGCGGACCAGGCTCCGGGTTACTCCCCGCTGTCGCTCTCGGCTGCTGGTTTCTGGGGCGGGGTGGGCTTTTTCGCCTTGCCTCTCTTATGGCCGGGGCGGACGGCCTTACCCGGTTTCTTCGCGTTACGCTTACCGACCTTCTTATGGCCGGGGGCCTTGGCCCGATCCGTTTTGCCTGGGATCTTGGCTTTAGAGAGTTCGAGCGTTACGTCCATGACTTTGGGTTGGCGGAGTACGATCTGATCGGTCGCGTCGTCGTACTGGTCCGCTCCGAGGTAGTAGGTGTCGTAGGCTTGCTGGTACTCGGGTTCGGGAATCCCCTTCCGCTTAAACTCGAGGTGCAGGGAGACGGACTTGTATTTCTCCAGGATCCACCGATCCAGCCCTCGGACTGCGTCGAGCTTGGTGAGCGGACCCACGAAGGCCATGTCCGTTCCCTGAAGCAACTGCTGGGACAGATACGGCAGGGCGTTCTTCCCACCCGCCTCTTTGATCATGATGCCGCCATCAGGGGTGTTAGCCACTTCGAGCATGATCGTGCAGTACTTCGAGCCCGGCCAATCGTCACCCGTTGCTGTTCCGCGTTTGGCGACGACCCAGGGGATGGGGATCCCCGAGAGCTTCAGCTGGATCTTGTCGTCCGACACCTTGGTGACCTGGACCTGCCCGGTCGAAGCTGAAGCGGCGTCGCTGTTCCAGTCGGCTTTTATCGTGGTCTTGCAGGGCTCGGCGTTCCACGCATCGAGGAGTGCGGTCATCGCGATGGCTGACCCGATCGTGGAAGGGTAGGCTCCGTCGGTGGTGGTCGCGAGACGCTGGTCACCCACGTGCTGCTCGGCATAGCTCTGGGAAGCGGCGTACCAGTCCACCACGGTGGCCCCCTTTTCCTTCCCGAGCTGGCGGATGGCTTCGGCGTACTTGCCGATGGTCTCGACGTAGTTGACGGTCTGGAGTTGCTTCTTCTGGGACGCGTCCGGACACAGCGGAGTCAACACATACAGGCGGGCTCCGGTCTTCTGAGCGGTGTCCAGCAGTTCAGTGAATCCGGTCTTGAACCTGTTGAAGTCCGCCTCGTTGAATGGGTTGCGGGCGACTTCATCGGTGACGAAACTGAGCACGACCACCGTGGGCTTGAACGGGACAACCTCTCTCTCGAAACGCTGGACAGCAGTCTTGAGCATCGGCGCCTCATGCTTGCCGTTGGTCCGGAAGCTCGTCTGCAGCTGCGGATAGCGGATTCGCAGGTAGGTTTCCACCCCCATGGGAATGAGTGGAGCTCTGAACACCTTGTTCCCGAAGAACACCACCCGGTCGGTGTCTTTCAGGGCGAAGTCGGCTCGTGCGGTCGGTATGGCGACCCACGTGAGCAGCACCACTAGTCCGGCTAACGCAATCCTCTTCATCACTCAGCTCTCCTGCGGCTGATACCGCTCCAACAGGGACTTCATCTCGGCGACGGCCGCACGCATGCCCGTGAACACCGCTCGGGACACGATCGAATGGCCGATGTTAAACTCCGCAAAACCCGCCATGGTGGCGACTGTACTTACATTCCGATAGGTCAACCCGTGGCCGCCGTGCACCACCAGACCGCACTCCTGCCCAACGCTGATACCGCCGCGCAGGGCCTCCAAAGAGGCGGCGACTTCGTCCGGCGTCCGGGCGTGGGCGTATCCCCCGGTCCACAGCTCCACCGCGGCGCAGCCGACCTCAGCAGCCGCACGGATCTGCTCGGCGATCGGCTCGATGAAGGCGCTCACCACGATCCCGCGCTCACGCAGCCGGTCCACCGCCGCCCCAACGTCCCGGCGATGACGGACCACGTCAAGCCCGCCTTCAGTGGTCAGCTCCTCCCGTCGCTCCGGGACCAGGCTACACTGGTCCGGCTGGAGATCGCAGGCAATGTCCACGATCTCCTTGGCGATGGCCATTTCCATGTTGAGCTTGGTGGCTACGGTTTCCTTGAGCAGCCGGGCGTCGCGGTCGCAGATATGCCGGCGATCCTCGCGCAAGTGAAACGTGATCCCGTCCGCACCGCCTAACTCAGCCTCAGCCGCCGCCCAGACCGGGTCCGGTTCGTCCGTCCGCCGCGCCTGGCGAACCGTGGCTACGTGGTCGATATTCACGCCCAGATGTACCATGCCGCACTCCGTCGATTCGCATATCCGGGGTCATTATAGGTGAGCGGGGACGCCTGTAAACGCGGAACAGGGACACGCTGACCTGCACGGGTCCATGACAGAATCGGCGGGCTGATGCGGCCCACCGCGCATCCATGCTGCCATCGCATCGAGAAGCCCCGATGGGGCGTCATAAGTCAGCCCAGGGCAACGCCCTGGGTTCTCGTGACCGAGACAAACACCAGCCCTGAAAGGGCGGCATGACTTCGT
Source organism: bacterium (assembly GCA_024231775.1). Taxonomy (GTDB): domain Bacteria; phylum Planctomycetota; class Phycisphaerae; order UBA1845; family UBA1845; genus JAAEQG01. Next base: position 6,393 of record JAAEQG010000763.1, on the reverse strand, counting down.
TTCGCCCCTTCAGGGCTTGCGTTGCTTCGGGTAACCCCGCCCCAGGGCTTTGCCCTGGGCTGTCATAGTGTGCCCTTTCAGGGCGAAGAGAACCGTCCGCACGTAGACTCAATCGCTCGGCGCCGGAACGCTCAAGAGCCCGCCCAAACGGTCACGCATCCGATCTGCTCGGACCGAATGGCCTCTGGCACCCCACGGCACCATCCCGATCCGCGGACGTGAGGGAGCGGATTATCGCGTGGCAGACGCGACCGGCTGCCCGCGGTATGCCAACACACCTCCGGCGTGCCCAGGACACGCCGGTCTCCTGGGACCCTTAGAAGCTGGACGACAGGCTGGAAGGCCTGTCCCACAGTTCTCGGGCTGGCAGGAGCGGTCTACGCATCACGAAGGGCCGTGCGGTCCCGGTCCGGCTGGGTGGCCACGAGTTGATCCAGCGTGTATCCCGCACCGCATTCCGGACAGCGGGCTTCGCGCAGGCCGGTCATGTTGTAGCCGCAGGTCGGGCAGCAGATCGCATCCACCCCGGCGACGGTCAACCGTTCGATGCGCTCCTCCGGGGTCTCGCGCCAGATGAGCACCGTCGCCAACACCCACACGATGGGCACCAGCCCGCCCCCCAGCATGAAAGCCGGTCCGGGATCACTCGTGGGGAGCATGGGCAGGAAGCACAGGCCGAACACCGCGCCCGCTCCAAGCGACAGGGGCGCCATGAGCCAAGTCATGGTGGTGCGGCGTTTCGTCCACCGCACCATGCTTCGCCACAACGCCACCCAGTACACCCCGATGAACGCGTATACCCCTATCCACATGGCCGCCAAGCTCACCGGTTCGGGAGGAGTTCCTTGGGCGATGAGCGCAGTAAACAGCAGCAGGAACACTGCTCCCGTCAGCGGCAGGAGAAGCATGGCCAGCACCAAACGGGCAATCAGTCGAGTCATGTGGGCATCGTACGCCTGGACACACTCGGCGAAAAGGCCTCACATGTCGGCCCGAAACACGCACGCCACGCGAGCAGCCAGCGTCCCGCAGTGTGGTCCGCCGCTGGAGGTAAACCGTTCCTGTTCCACGATCTACGTGTAGGAAAGGTGTTGGGTTCGTCGCGCAGGTCTGACAGACTGCCATCGGGCACAGGCAAGCTCTGTTCAGGTCTACATTCAGCCCCCATTCCTGACATGAACGGGAGTGGATGGGAATCGAACCCACCACGAGCCGCGCAAACGACCCGTCAACGGCTTTGAAGGCTGCGGGACCCACCAGGCGTCCGGACACTCCCCGAGCGTCCCTCCATTCGACCGTCAGATGCACACCCCGTCAACCGGGCTGAGTGGATTCAAGGCTGAGCACGCCGAGGGGAGGGGATGAGCGGGGGAGAAGAGTCTGTGACCGTTCGGGAGGACTCCTATGGTAGCTCGCCTTCTACCGAGGTGACCTCTGTAGAGGGTTTGCGGTGAGGGTCGTAGCTACGAGAGGGCTTGGCGGATGACTTCGATGCTTCGTTTTATGGCGGAGGCGGAGACGTCCAGGTGCGTCACGGCGCGGAGACGTTGCGGTGCGATGGCGAGCATGCGCACGCCCAACTCCTCAAACCGCGCAGCCAGGTCGGCGGCGGATCCCAGGTGAGGCGCCACGTCGATGTACATGATGTTGGTGACCACGGCATCGACGTCCACGGACAAGCCGGGTGTCTGGTCGAGGGCTTCCGCCAGGCGGCGGGCGTTGGCGTGGTCGTCGGCGAGGCGCTCGACATGATGGTCGAGAGCGTGGATCGCGGCGGCGGCGAGGATCCCTGCCTGGCGCATACCACCACCAAACATCTTGCGGAAGCGATGGACTCGGCGGATGGTCGCCCGAGTCGCGGCGACGACGGAACCCACCGGAGCCCCCAGCCCCTTGGAGAAGCACATCGAGACCGTGTCGAAGTATTTGGTGTACTCGGCAGGGTTAAGCCCGGTGGCGACGCAGGCGTTCATCAGCCGGGCGCCGTCCAGGTGCATGCGCAGGCTGTGCTCGTCGGCCAGCCGACGCAATTGCTGGATGTGTTCCAACGGCCATATCGAACCGCCACCACGATTGTGGGTGTTCTCCACCACGATCAGCCGAGTCTGGGCAAAGTGAGACTCGACCGGTCGGACGGCAGCGGCGGCCTGCTCGGGGGTGAAGATGCCGTATCGCCCGGGCAGCAGGCGTAACGAACATCCGGAGACGCCGGCGAAGGCGCCACCCTCGTAGTGGTAGATGTGGCTGTCTTCGTGGGCGATGATCTCATCGCCTGGTTCGGTGAGGGCCCGGATGGCAGTCTGGTTGGCCATCGAGCCCGAAGGCACGAAGAGCGCCGCTTCCTTCCCCAGCAGGGCAGCCACCTTCTCTTGCAGAGCGATGACCGTGGGATCGTCGCCGAGCACATCGTCGCCGACCTGAGCTTCGGCGATGGCCCGGCGCATCTCGGGGGTTGGTTGGGTGACCGTATCACTACGAAGATCAGCGATGACCGAGCGATTCATTGCACGTGATCCTCAGGCGTCGGGTACGTCTGTCGGCGGATCCGGCGGGGCGGGGGCAAAGCCCGGGGCTCCCGACTTCCCAGGGGGGCGCTTGGCTTCCAGCACGTGCAGGCGGGCCTCGCGCAGCAGGGCTGATCCGCACCAGATCTGGACGCGGTACTGCCCCGCTTCGGGGAAGCGCAACCCGTGGAACTGAAGCGCGAGGTTGGCGATCATCCGGGGGTCTTTGAACTCGACAATGCCTTTGCCGTCCACCAGCGGTTTGCGGGCTTCGTTGGCGTCCACGATGCGGATGGTCAGCGGGGTCTTGCCGCGACCATCGGTGAGGGCCACATAGACGGATATCTGCGGATGAACGACCGGAAAGCGCGGGGTGTGGATGGCGCTGAACATCCCGATCAGCGACACTTTGCCGGTCACCCGGTCGGTGATGATCTGATCGCAGACGATCAGTGAAAGCACATCCGGTTCGGGAACGTAATCGCTCATGGTAGACTCCTGTTGAGCCGACCCGTAGCGTCCGCTCAGGCACCATGGTAGCAGAGTTGGAGCCTCTTTGCATCCGCAGTCGGCGAGCTTCTCGAAGGGCCGTGCGTGACGGTTCAGGCGGGGGTCAGATGGACTGCCGGTCGTCCACTCGGCGCAGACGCATAGCCAGGAGCAGAGGCCATTCCAGGTACTTCTCTGCCCGGGGCGTCTTGGCGACCAGGGCTTGGTCCGCCTTTCGCTCGACGAGCTCCTCGAGGAGCAAGTCTGCGTTGAGGGCTCCCATAACGTAGTCGGCGTAGGTGTGCTGGTGCGCCGCCACGCGAACCTCCTTGCCGCTGTCGGGGTCGGTGAACCGCGCCGTCAATCCCAGCAGGTTCATGGCTGGGTGCAGTACGGTGAAGAGGACCTGACCGCCGGGTCGGGTGACACGCCGCAGTTCGCGGAACGCACTCTCCACATCCTCCAGGTGATCCGCCACCAGCGCCAAGAGCGTTACGTCGAAGGTTGCGTCTTCGGCAGGGATCGGGTCCGGAAGGGCGTGTTCGTGCAGACGGACCTGGTGATCGGCGAGTTTCTTTCCGGCTTTGTCGAGCATTCCGCCGGAGAAGTCGTAGGCGTCCACTGACGCACCCGCCGTCGCCAGCCAGATGGCGTGTCGACCCGTTCCGCAGCCCACGTCCGCCACCCGGAGGTCTTTGGGTTCGCCCACCCACGCGCGGACCACCGGCTCTTCGAGAAGCACCAGGGGGTTGAGCTCCTCGTCGTAGATGGTAGCCCAGCGGTCATAACCGCTGCGGGTGTCCACGTGAATCGGATCAGTCATGCGGTTCGCTCCGGTCAACACGTAACGGTCGTCTGCTCTCCAGGACCGTCGCCCATCTCTACTCAAACTGCCGGTCGGCGACAAACAGGTTGCCGTGCCCGGGGATGATAAGGTCAGCCACCTCCGCGCCCTCCAGGAATGACTCTCGGGCTGCGTCGGGATCGACAGGACGCTCGTAGACCCGTCCCTCTTCGTAATGATCGCGGGTGACGATTGCGTCTCCGGCGATTACCACGGTCTGCTCCCTGGCTACGAGCAGCGAGGTGGCTCCGGGCGTGACCCCCGGCGAGGGAAACAGGTGTACGCTAGGCGTCAGCTTGTCCTCGGCGATGCGTATGCGCCCGAGCAGCTCCAACTCCTCCGCGATCTCCTCGTATGACGTCTCGACACCGCCGGATCCACCATGCATCAGCGTGTTCAGGTGCGTGCTCATGGCGGTGCGCTCGCCTTCCGACATCAGCCACTCGGCGTCTTTGAACAGAGTCAGCCCGCGCCGATGGGCCGGGCGGAAGTTCGTCAGGAACACCACGTCGATCTGTTCCGGACGCAGGCCCATGTGCTCCGCCAGCCGATGAGCCATCAGCTCTCCGGGCACGGACGGGTCGACCAGAATGTGCGTCTGTCCCTCGCGGATGACGGTCGTAGTGGCGTGCGGAGGACGAACCGAGCCCGTCTCCGCCCAGAACGGGTTACGACTGAGCGTTCCAATGCTGATGATTTCGATGCGAACCGCCATAGTGCGGAGAGTGTAGGCGGCCCGGCTAGCCGCCGCAACGCACCTCGGATGGGAGTTCCGGTTTCCGAGGTGGGGTTGCCTCCCACCCGGTGCGGGAGCGACCCGATCAGAGCCCCGAGCGCAAGCGAGTGGGTCCGAACGCCGGTGGTCTGCCCCCGAAGACCCCGCGCTGGCGCTTGGGGCTCTGAACATTCCTGGTCTGCAACATCACGGATCAGGATCGATCCGCCCTACGCTTGCGGGCTTGACATGGGGGCGGTTTTGGGAAACAAGTGGGTCAGGGATGGCCTGCGGTTTTTCGGTTCTCCGAGAGCGATTGCGATGTTGGATATTCGATTCATCCGGGAGCACCCGGACCTGGTCAAGGACGCGGCGACCAAGAAGAAAGTGGCTTGCGACGTGGACCGACTGCTGGAGGTCGATCGGCGTCGGGTTGAGGTGCTTCAGTCTCTGGAGCAACTGGCGACCGAGTCGCGCGAGGGTGGTCAGCAGCTCGCCCTCTATCGCAATCCCAAGTCCGACTGGTATCAGCGGGCTGTCGAAGGCGGCATGGCTGTCGAGCAGATCAAGACGGAAGCGGACCAGCTCCAGCAGACCCTTAACCGTGTCAAGGTGGAGTCCAAGACCTTCGAGGAGCAGAAGCGTGAACTGGTCACCGAGTTTGACCAACTGATGCTGACCGTTCCCCAACCGCCGGCCCCGGACGTGCCGGTGGGCAAGGACGACACCACCAACGTTGAGCTGCGGCGGGTGGGCGAGGTCCCCACGCTGGACTTCGAGCCCAAGGACCATATTGAGCTGGGCAGGCAACTAGGGATCATTGACGTCGAACGCGGGGTGAAGCTGGCGGGATCGCGAAACTACGTGTTGCGCGGTGATGGTGCTTTGCTCCACCAGGCCATCTTGCGGTTGGCTCAGGATCTGGTGGTCGGGCGCGGTTACGTTCCGATGAGCGTTCCGGTGCTGGTTCGAGAGAAGGTTATGGAGGGTACCGGTTACTTTCCCGTGGGGCGCGATCAGGCCTACCTGTGCGAGCGGGACGAGAAGTCGCTGGTGGGCACGGCGGAGGTCCCCCTCACCGCCTACCACAGCGACGAGATTCTCCGCGAGGACGAGCTGCCGAAGAGGTATGTGGCTCAGAGTACCTGCTTCCGCCGCGAGGCTGGGGCGGCGGGTAAGGATACCTATGGCTTGTATAGGATTCACCTCTTCGACAAGGTGGAGCAGGTCATCATCTGCCGGAACGACGAGCAGACTTCCAAGGAGCATCACCAGGAGATTCTGCAGAACGCCGAGGACGTGGTCCGCGCCTTGGAGCTTCCCTACCGCGTGGTCCACGTCTGCACCGGTGATCTCGGTCAGGGCCAGGTCGAGAAGTTCGACATAGAAGCCTGGATGCCCTCGCGCGACAGCTATGGCGAGACCCACTCGGCGTCCCGTTTCTATGAGTTTCAGGCCCGGCGGCTGATGTTGCGTTACCGCGATGGCCAGAAGAAGGTGCGCTACTGCCACACGCTCAACAATACAGTGATCGCATCCCCGCGCATCCTGATTCCACTCCTGGAAATTCACCAGAACGCGGACGGTTCGGTCACCATTCCCCAAGCTCTACGCCCATACCTGGGCAACCGCGAGCGGATCGGCCCTTAGGAACCAGTAGCAGAAGTGTGTGGGACAGTTCTTCTGGCCTGTCAGCTTGGTCCGGAGTTGTGGAGCAGACCGACTGGAAAGTCGGTCCCACACGGATCATGTCTTCCGCTGGATGGCGGGTGACATGGGCAAGCTTGCCTGCCCGTGGATGCTCGGCGCGGCGCAGGGTTGTGGCCAAGCCCATCGCCCCG
>JAAEQG010000762.1 GCA_024231775.1 bacterium | reverse complement strand
GAGAATCCACTGGTACTTCTTGGCCATGCCGATGTTGTTTACTCGGCGTCGTTCAGTCCCGACGGCTCTCGCGTCCTGACCGCATCGTCTGACAGGACGGCGCGGGTGTGGGACCTGGCTAACCCAGCGAATCCGCTGGTCCTGAAACACGGGCACTGGGTTTCTTCGGCGTCGTTCAGTCCCGACGGCTCTAGCATCATGACCGGGTCGATGACCCACTTACGGGTGTGGGACCTGGCGGATCCTGAGAATTCGCTGATCCTGAAAGGACCTGGCACCCTTTTCCCCATGGCTTCGTTCGGCCCCGACGGCTCACGCGTCCTGACCCCGTTCGGCGCGTCGGCGGTGGTGTGGGACCTGGCGGATCCCGCGAATCCGCTGGTCCTTTGGGGACCTGACAGTGGCAATACGGTTGAAGCGGCGTCGTTCAGTCCCGACGGTTCTCGCGTCCTGACCGCGTCGGATGAGGGGACGGTGCGGCTGTGGACATACCGCCCGAAGGACCTCCAGCAGCTCATTCGCTCCTCCACCAATATTTGCCTCCGCCCCAACTTTCGTCAACGCCACCTAGGCGAAACCCGGGAAGAAGCCACACATCGCGCCGAAGCCTGCATGGCCGCCGCCGCAAATCGCCGCAAGCGACGGCCGATCCGTCAATGAGGTGCTCATTGATGCCCTTCGCCGAACTGAAGGCCATGACTGGCCTGAGCGGCGAATTTGTGCGTGCTGTGGTGGGGCGGTTAAGCGCGCAGGGGCGGAGGGTGGCTGAGGCAGCGACGGCCAAGGCCCGTTCCCATCAGAGCCTGATCCGGCGGTGGCCGGCGCTGCGCGAGTGGGCGGAGGCGGAGCAGGAGGACCGGGAACAGCAGACGGAGCTTCTTAACCAGGGGAACTGGCGAAGCGGCATGCAGGGTTTGTTGTTGCAGAGAGCGGGGCAGGGTCCGCGTCGGGCTTGGTGGAAGAAGCGCCAGCCAACGCCGGCCTGGGCTGAGGGGACGCTCGATGCGTCTCGGGAATTCGTCACACGGAGGGCTCGGGCGAAAGGGTGGCAGCGGATCAACATAGGTTACTTGTTGCCCATTTTAGTGGCTCTGACCGGTTGCGCATTGGTGAGTCAGCAGCGCGACGATACCGGGGCGCTACGGGTTCGGGACCTGACCCGGTTAGTGCAGGCAGGTAAATACCGGGAGCCCTTGGAGGAGGCGTGGATTCTGGCGGAGATGGAGCGGCCGGAAACGGCGCTCGCCGGTCAGCTAATGCTGAATCTCTCAATGCGCGAGATTCCACGGGAAAATCTATATATCGATATGGTGATTGATGAGGCGTCGTTCAGTCCCGACGGCGCTCGCATCATTGCCGACTCGGGCCTGTGGACGTGCGTGTGGGAGCTGGCGGATCTTGAGAATCCGCTGGTCCTGAAGGGAAGTCGATCGTCGTTCAGTCCCGACGGCGCTCGCGTCGTGACTGCGTCGGAAGACGGGATTGCGCGGGTGTGGGATCTGGCGGCTCCTGAAGACCCGCTGGTCCTTCAAGGGCATGCCGATAGGGTTCGATCGGCGGCGTTCAGTTTCGACGGCGCTCGCGTCGTGACCGCGTCGGAAGACGGGACGGCGCGGGTGTGGGATTTGGCGGATCCCGAGAATCCGCTGGTCCTTCAAGGCCATGCCGACGAGGTTCTAGCGGCGGCGTTCAGTTTCGATGGCGCTCGCGTCGTGACCGCGTCAGAAGACGGGACGGCGCGGGTTTGGAACCTGGCGGATCCCGAGAATCCGCTGGTCCTTCAAGGCCATGCCGATAGGGTTCGATCAGCGTCGTTCAGTTTCGACGGCTCTTGCGTCCTGACCGCGTCGATAGACGGGACGGCGCGGGTGTGGGACCTGGCGGATCCTGAGAATCCGCTGATTCTTGAGAGAGAATGCCATAGGGTTATCTCGGCGTCGTTCAGTCCTGATGGCTCTCGCGTCGTGACCGTCTTGTTACAGAGTAGTCTGGTAGGTCGCCCTCCAGGGGCGCTGGTGGTGTGGGACCTGGCTGATCCTGAGAATCCGCTGGTCTTGGAGGGACATGCCGACATGGTTCGATCAGCATCGTTCAGTCCAGATGGCTCCTGCGTCCTGACCGCTTCGGATGACGGGACGGCGCGGGTGTGGGACCTGGCGGATCCTGAGAATCCATTGGTCCTGGAGGGACATACCTTCGGGGTTCGAACGGCTTCGTTCAGCCCCGACGGCTCTCGCGTCGTGACCGTGGCGGTCCACTCGGGTGCGTTGGTGTGGGACCTGGCGGATCCTGAGAATCCGTTGGTCCTTCGGGGACATGCCGGCCGTGTTCGGACCGCGTCGT
>JAAEQG010000761.1 GCA_024231775.1 bacterium | reverse complement strand
TACATGCCGAGACCGGCCCTGAGCTGTGGCACGTACGATTCGACAACGATGTCAGCAGTGTCGAGACCGCGGCGGGTACGGTAGAGCAGAGCATCGTCGATCCTTCAGTGAGCGCCGCGGGTGCATTGCGCATCAGCCTGTCGGTTCCGGTTGTCGATGGTTCCTTGCCCGCAGGCGTTTTGGTGGAACAGCTGCAAGCCGGAGGCGGTTGGGTGCCAGTCGATGCGGCGGAGCTCGTCGTGACCCATGACGCCGAGGAGCCCGTCGACCTCCTGGTGCTCCTGCGTACCGGTTGGCAGCGGGGCATCTCGTACCGGGTCGTGTTGACGCCAGCGCTGCTTGACGGCGCGGGCCGCAGCTTCGGGGCGAACGAGAGCCTGGAATGGACTATCCCAGGTGGCACCGCTACTGATCCTGACCCGCCTGTCGCCTTCGAGCAGCGATTCGCGATCAGCTACGAGAGCTACGTCGCGGCCAGCGACCAACTCGGTGGGCGCTTCCCCGGTGGCCAGAACTCCTTGTTCCAGGGGTTATGGACCGATCCGGTCACTGGTGTCGCCTACGCGCGGGCACGTTGGTATGACGGCCGGAATGCCTCGTGGTTGAGTGAAGATCCTTATAACGCTGTCGACTCACCCAACCTCTACGCCTTCGTGGGCTGGCAGCCCAACATGGCCATTGATCCCGAAGGCGAGGTGGCTCTCGTCGACAACGTCATTGGGGGCGTGGTTTCCGTCGCGGTCGGCTTGGCGATCGAGGGTCTGATCACCTGGCTTGATGATGATCACGAGTGGAGCTACACCTGGAAGGATGCCGGGGTGGACTTTGGCCTCGGTTTTCTGACCTCCGGGTTATCG
>JAAEQG010000760.1 GCA_024231775.1 bacterium | reverse complement strand
TTCCTGACCCTGATCGCCGTGTGGCTGGGCTACACCTCGCCCGCGCAGCTGCTCATGGGTCTGGCCTGAGGAGACCGTGCCGTGATCGAGCAACTGGATCCGTTGAGCCGCCAATGGCCCGCCCTGGTGGCCTGCGCCGCCGGCCTCGTCCTGGCCGTGCGCGTCTGGCAGGTGCTGGTGCCGCGAATCAAAGCAAACAGGCCGCTGAGGAACTTCGGCCGCGGCGAGGAATCGGCAACGGCAACGCTCGATTTCATCCTGACCTTCCCGCTGTTCACGATGATCATTCTGACGGTCGTTCAGTTCGCCCTGATGGTCAACGCCCGGATCGTGGTCAGCTATGCCGCCTACACCGCGGCGCGCAGCGCGATCGTCAACACCGACGGGGGGCTCGCCGGGGCGGAGGCGCACGCCGAGGCGGCGGCCGAGATCGGCTGCCTGCCGATCTCGCCGCAATTGGTCTCGGGGCTCACCTACCCCAACCCGGCGCTGGCACTGCTCGTGATGCACAGCGCCGAGACCCCGAAGCTCCCGGGCAGCGAGCGCCTCCGCCGCTGGTACCGCTCCGGCGGCAAGCACCTCTACGCGCAGCTGGCGACCGAAGTCGAAATCACCGGCGCCGACCCCGAGGGCAACTTCGCCCCCAAGGTGCCGGTCACGGTCAAAGTCTCCCACGCATTCCGGCTCTCAGTGCCCTACGCCGACCGTGTCTTCGCCGCTCTCGTGGGCGACGCCTACCTCGGGCAGCCGGTGGTCACCATCACCGACTCCTACACCTTCCTGAACGAGGGAAAGGTGCGAACCGAAGCGAAGCACGAGGTGCCCCGATGCAAGTCCGGCGCCGAGCTGTTGTCACTGAAGGGGCTGGCGGACCTACTCTTGGACGTACTTGGTCTTTAAGTTCTCTCCATTCCGATGAAGAAACCGCTCCATCGATTCCTCTCATTCCACCGCGACGACAGCGCGCAGATCGCCTTCATCATGGTATTCGGCGCGGTGGCGTTCGTGGCGCTCCTGGGTCTGGTGGTCACCACCGGCGATCAGGCGTCGTCGAAAATCCAAGCACAGAACGCGGCCGACGCGGCCGCCCTCTCGGGCGGTGCCTGGATCGCCCGCGGGCTCAACCTCACCTCCGCCATCAACGTGATGCAGACGCAACTGGTGGGCGGCGCGATCCTGCTCAACGCATTTTCCGAGACGCTGAGGATCTCGATTCCGATCGTGCAGGCCATGTGTGTCGGCTACACAGCATGTTCGGCGACCGTTTTGGGCTGCATCGTATGCTGTATCCCAGAGGTGATCACCTGCGCGCAGGCAGCTGTCCTGCCGATAGTCTCGAACGCGTTTGGAAGCTTGGCCAGCTCTCTCGCGAAATGCCCCGGCGGATTCTTCTGGTTTGCGGCAAAAATTCTCGAATACGTGAACGAGATGATTCGCTACTGGTTCTTTCTGGTCGCCTTCATCGAAGCCAACGACGTCGCCCTGGCCAACCGAGCCGACGCTGCCCTACTCCTGCCCGGGCCGGTGTTTCATGCGGCATTCTCCCTGAGCAACCTCTTCCTTCCCACCAAAAAGGGACACTTTACGGATCTCTGCTCGCCGATGACGGTTGGCAGCCCGACTCGCGACGAACGCGGCTATTTCAAGTTGCTCGCCTATCCGGTGGGTCAGGGACCCTATAACCTCGGGAAATGCCGCCTCTGGTGGGCCACCACGATGATCACCGGGATCCCCCCGGTGGGCTGGGTTCTCTTTCCCACCCTCGCCGACATGCAGCACGGCATGCTTTGCGGAGGCGATTCCTGGGGGTCGTCCACGGTGGAGATCACGCGCCAGGCCAAGAGTCTGGCGGAATGCGAGGCGCTCGGGGGATTTGCCGACTGGACCCGAACCTCGATCACCACCGAGCTCATGGCATCCACCGATGCCTGCGGGTGGTTTTCCGGGAACTTCACCCGGGAACACCCGCCCGACGGCAGCCATCCCGAGATCGCGTCGATGACGACCGAAGAGATCAAACGCCGATCCTGCTCCTGGAGGCCGCCTGGAAAGAAGTTGGACGAGGGCGAGTATTGCCATCTCACAGGTTCCACACCCGTGAAGGTCTCCGATGATCCTGAGCGCTGGGAGTACCACCACACTCTCGATATCTGGGCGCTGGGAAGGACCGAGGTCACGGAGGAGATGGAGATCGACGTCAACCCCATGGGAGGCTCATGCGGCGACAAGCCCAATCCATACCTGCTGGCGGACGACCAGGACGCCCTGCGCTTCCTGGTCCTCGCCAGGCGCACGAACCGGCGGATCTTCTTCTCTGAGCTTTTCCTGGAGGATCCGCCGGACCTTTATACCTATGCACAGGTCGAGGTCTACAACGGTATCAGTCACGATACCTTCACTCAGGACTGGCGGGTGCGTCTCGTACGAGCGTCGCTTCTGGAGAGACCATTCCAGGCCCTCGACGAGAGCCGCTTCATGGAGATCGGGAATCACATTCTCACCGGATTCGGATTGGATCCCTGGGAGTTTGCGGAGGCATTCCATGAGATTAACAATCATTAAAGAGGCGGATATCACCAGCCGAGACGAGCGTGGAACCGCTTCGCTGGAGGCTATGCTGTGCCTGCCCTTCGTTTTCCTGGTTTTCGCGCTGATCCTCAACATGGGCTACGGCTGGGTGATGAGGATGAAGGCCGACGCGGCGGCGCGGTTCGCCGGCACCTACTGCGTGCACGTACGGAGTGAAGCGGCGGATCCTGGGACAGCATGTTACAACACGGGCATGGAGGAAATCGTGCGGCAAAAATATTTCCCGCACATCAAACGGATCTTTCTCCATATTCCCGAGGTACCACCCGATGTGGGGGGCGTCCGGGACGCGGGAGGACAGCCAATCGAGAATTCCGAGCTGGGCGGACTGCTGGCGGCATTGTGGCAGGTTCTCAGCGGGCGTACTGTCGCCGAGCTTTACGTGCCCTTGCATGCGCCCACCGGTACGCTTCTGCCAAGTAAATCGCTCAAGGCGACGTTCGCCGTCGATGGAAACACCTGGACCTATCGGGAGGTGCCTCTGAGTCTCGGAGACCTCACCGAGCTCCCCGCCAAGGCCCCTTTGCCGCCTGTGCTTGAGTTCCTGGTCCAGGGAATCGTCAATGCGGTGAAAGATTTTTATTGGCTCTTGGGAATGGAACCATGAGAAAAATCCCCGTACTCCGTCTGGCCCGGAAGGCAGGCCTGTCGATCGCCGCGGTCGGCGGCTTCGCAGCCCTGCTCGCGATCGCACCGTTCCGCGACGACGGTCGCGAAGCCGCGGAACACGGCG
>JAAEQG010000759.1 GCA_024231775.1 bacterium | reverse complement strand
GGCACCTTCTTCGAGGACTTCACGACCTCGACCTTTGAGGACACCCTCAACACCACCGCCGACTGGAACACCGCCGACGGCGAACTGAAGCTCTTCCCCTTCGTGCCCACCCTTGCCGGCAGCTACGTCACGTCGCACAAGGCTTGGGGGGTCACGGTGGCCGGCAATCACGCCTACGTCGCGGACTGGGAGAGCGGCCTTCAGGTGATCGACATCAGCGACCCCACCAGCCCCACGCTCGCCGGCAGTTACGATACGCCGGACTGGGCCCAGAATGTCGTGGTGGCGGGCGATTACGCCTATGTGACGGATAACTTGAGCGGTCTTCTGGTGCTCGACATCAGTAATCCCACGAGCCCCATGCTGGTCGGCACCTACGATACGCCCAACAATGCCCGGAATGTCGTGGTGGCGGGCGATTACGCCTATGTGGCGGATACCGAGAGCGGTCTTCTGGTGCTCGACATCAGTAATCCCACGAGCCCCACGCTCGCCGGCAGCTATAACACGTCGGGTTATGCCAGGGGCGTCGTGGTGGCGGGCGACTACGCCTATGTGGCGGATGACTCGTTCGGTCTTCTGGTGCTCGACATCAGCAATCCCGCGAGCCCCGACTCGATCGGCACCTACGTCATATCGGGAAATGCCCATGGTATTGCAGTTTCGGGTGACCTTGCCTTCGTGGCAGGCGGTTTGAGCGGTCTTCAGGTGATCGACATCAGCACCCCGACGAACCCCACACTCGCCGGCACCTACGGTACGTCGGTGTCTGCCGAAAACGTTGCCATCTCGGGTGACCTTGCCTTCGTGGCCAACTCCTCGAGCGGCCTCCTGGCGATCGACATCAGCGATCCCACGAGCCCCACACTCGCCTACGCTTACGACACGCCGGGCTACGCCCGTAGCGTCGTGGTAGCGGGAGAGCACGCCTTCGTCGCGGACCATTGGGACGGCCTGCAGGTGATCAACGTCAGAGATTTCGTGAGCCCAGTGTTTGTAGGCAGTTACGTCGCGCTGGATTATGCCCGTTGCGTTGCGGTCTCAGGGGACCACGCGATCGTGGCGGACGGGAGCGACCAGGGCCTTCAGGTGATCGACATCACTGATCCCACGAACCCCACGCTCGCCGGAAGCTACAACCCGCTGGATAATGCCCGTGGCGTCTCGGTCTCGGGGGAGCATGCCTTCGTGATCAGCTCCTCGAGCGGCCTTCAGGTGATCGACATCAGTGATCCCGCGAGCCCCACGCTCGCCGGAAGCTACAGCACGCCGGGCGAATCCAATGGCATTGCCGTTTCAGGGGACCATGCCTTCGTCGCGGACTTTTCCTCCGGCTTTCAGGTGCTCGATATCAGCGATCCCACGAGCCCCATGCTCGCCGGAAGCTACGCCACGTCGGGAACTGCCGTGGGCGTTGCCGTTTCTGGGGACCATGCCTTTGTCGCGGACTATGAAGCCGGCCTTCAGGTGATCGACATCAGCGATCCCACGAGCCCCACGCTC
>JAAEQG010000758.1 GCA_024231775.1 bacterium | reverse complement strand
GTTTGCGGAGTAGCTGGTTCCGTAGTGGTCGTAGGCGGTGAGGCCCTCGTCACGGAACGCGGTCTCGTTGCGACTCGTGTCGGCGGTGGAGGCGTACAGGAATCCGCCGCCCGCGTAGCCTGTATCTCCGGGGCAGCGGTAGATGGACAGATCGAGCTGGGTGTCTTTGATGTAGTTGATGTTCCCGACGCCGGGGTCGGGCGAACCGTCAACCGGGTTGTAGTCCACGAACTCTTGCTTGTAGAGGTAGGGGTTCAGCGGTCGGTGGGCGGGGCCACGATACGCAGCGGTGCCGAAGATGGAACTGGCGGGGTTGTTGGGGTTGTATCCCTGGCCTATGCCGGATTTTCCGCCCCATTCGAGGTCGCCGGATGCTACCGGAAGCACCTCGATGTTGGGTACGGGGATTATGAGTTCGTTGGGGTCCTCCGCCGCGTAGGTGAGGCTGGCTTGGCCTATGGTGCGGAGGTTGGCGAGGCAGTCGGCCAAGTTGTCGGCGTTGCGAGCGGCGCGTAGCGATGGGGCGAGGAGCGCGAGGAAGCTGACCAGCAAAGTACCCGCGACGACGGTCTCGATGAGGGTGAAGGCGCGGGTGGAGGGTGGCGTTGGCAGGGTCCTTCGGGTGTGTCCGCTGAGCCGCTCGCTTGCGCTCGGGCCTCTGACGGGATACGGTGCTGGTAAGGCGCTACGTCCGTTCCCCACCCCTGGAAAGGATGGGGCACCCGGGCGCCGAACACACACGGGCAAACGAGTTTGCCCATGCCACCCGCCGTCCGGTTGCGGCGCGGGGCGTTGGGTTCGGGAGTAGGTTGTTGCGGTGGTCATGGCAAGAAGATCCTCTGGTTGGACGGTGCTTCGTCAGGCGATTCTCCGTCAGGCGATGCGGCGGACTTGCCGGCCCAGAACGGGGTGAGGACGGGGGCTGCGGGGAGGGTATCCAGACGCCACTCGGGGCCGCGGATGGTCATGCACTCGTTCCATTCGTAAAGGGTAAGAATGGAGCTGTATTCGTTCAAGGGGTAGTTCATTTCGCCCAGGTTGGGGGTTGGGCGGGTGCAGCCCTGCATCTTTACGGTGGCGGAGTGGCCGTCGGCGAAGGTGACGTTGAAGCGGAAGTCCATTCCGTGCCATCCGGGGACGGTGTTGAAGCTGCCGTTGCAACGGCCTGAGTAGTAGCACTGCGTATCCGCCCAGGAGCCCCACAGCCAGAGGAAGCGCGAGCAGGCTTCCTGGTAGGCGATGGTGTGCGCCGGGGCGGGGATGCGCGAGAGGGGCATCAGGTAGGTAGACCGGCTGCGGACTTGCTGACCTGACAGGCCACCAACGATCCAGAACACGCTTGCGGAGTAGCTGGTTCCGTAGTGGTCGTAGGCGGTGAGGCCCTCGTATGCGAAAACGGCCTCATTCCGACTCGTGTTGGCGGTGGAGGCGTACATGAATCCGCCGCCTGCGTAGCCTGTGTCGCCGGGGCAGCGGTAGATGGACAGATCGAGCTGGGTGTCGTTGATGTAGTTTATGTTCCCGGGACCGGGATCGGGCAGGCCGTCAGCTGGGTTGTAGTCCACGAACTCGCGCTTGTAGAGGTAGGGGTTTAGCGGCCGGTGGGCCGGGCCGCGATACGAACCGGTGCCGAATATAGAGCTGGCGGGGTCAGAAGGCTTGTGTCTCTGGCCCGTGCCGGATCTTCCGCCCCACTCGAGGTCGCCGGATGCTGCCGGAAGCACCTCGATGTTGGGTACGGGGATCATGAGTTCGTCGGGGTCTTCCGCCGCGTAGGTGAGGCTGGCTTGGCCTATGGTGCGGAGGTTGGCGAGGCAGCCGGCTAAGTTGTCTGCGTTGCGGGCGGCGCGCAGCGATGGGGCTAGGAGTGCGAGAACGCCAACCAGCAGAGTGCCCGCGACGACGGTCTCGATCAGGGTGAAGGCGCGGGTGGAGGGCGGCGTCTTTCCCCCACCCCTGGAAGGG
>JAAEQG010000757.1 GCA_024231775.1 bacterium | reverse complement strand
GGCGGCTACGGGCGGACCTTCGCATTCACGGGCGTCTGCTTCTTCATCTCGGGCCTGGTCGTGTTCGCACTGCGTGAGCCGGGAGACGGTTTCAAGCCGGCGTTGGAGCGGAAACGGGACACCTTGAAGGCGGTCTACAGTGCCCTCCGAAATGATGCCAATCTGCGGCGCCTGGTTGCCGTGGCCATGCTGTTCGGCGCGGGGTTGATCATCTTCCCGCACTATCAGGCTCTGGCAAGAGAAGAGCTCGGGCTGTCAGGTGTGCACCTGATGGTGTGGGTCATCACCCAGAACGCGGCAGTGGGCGTATTGAGCCTGATTGTGGGACCTCTGGCAGATCGAAAAGGGAACCGACTGACGCTGCAAATACTGCTATTCAGCTCGGCGATCGCTCCGGCCTACGCGATTGCTCTGCCCCATGTACCGGGCGGAGATCGGATCTTCTGGCTGGTTTTCATCCCGCTGGCAGTGGTTCCGCTGGTTCTTCGGCTGCTGGTGAACTACTCGCTGGAGATCTGCGAGCCCGAGCAGCATGCCCGATACCTGAGTACAGTCTCGCTTGGG
>JAAEQG010000756.1 GCA_024231775.1 bacterium | reverse complement strand
GACGGGATCGATCGCGGTGGAGGGTGCGATCCCGGTGGTGCGCAGGGTCCGCCCCTACGCACCCGCCCGGCATCGGGGGGACGGATGGATTTCGGTGGGGTCTCCGGTGCCGCTACGGAGCAGGTCCTCCGGTTCAGGCCATCGGGAGTAGAAGTTGCTCGCCCCGGCCGGTGAGGCGATCGCAGCCGCGAGGGCATCGCGGCGGCGAGGTCGACGACGCCGGCGACGCCTGGCACGCCCCGGCCCCGGATTCAGCCGGGGCGGTGACGGCCGAGCAAAGAGAGCAAGCTCTACGTCGATGAGGTAGTGTCTTCCTTGACGGGCGGCTTGAGAGGATTCTCCCAGCTCAGATCCGCGAATCGAGCGAATCCCTGATCGGCGCTGCAGAGGGTGAGCTTGTGCTCGATCGCCAGGGCGGCCAGATGAGCGTCAGGCACCAGATTGGCATTATTGCCAACGTGCTCCAGGACCTCACCCAGCACCTCTCGGTGACGTTCGGTTGGCTCGGGAATCCAGACCGTATCGAGATCGAGCCACCCTTGGACCTGTCGCCAAGCGTCCTTGATCGGCAGAGGCTTCTCGAAAAAGCGCGGATTCGAAGCAATACGTACAAATGCCAGCAGCGACGCCCAAGGCATCCCGACCCGGTCGGTACTGTTGAGACGTCCGTCCAGCCAACTCTTTGCGGCTTTGTGTTGAGGGAACTCTTCGATGCAGGCGTAGATCAGCAGATTGGCATCCACCAGAATCACTTGAAAGCCTCGCCTTCACCCAAAACCAGAGCTGCCGCGACGTCGTCGACATCATCGACAAAGCAACGCCCTACTGAAACGGTCGGAGTACTGTAGGGGCGGGATATCCGCCGTGCCGCCGTATCGAGTTGGGGCAGACCACGCCGCAGCGCCTCGTTGACGACCTCCTTGAGAGTTCGTCTCTGCCGTGTGCGAGCCTGATTGAGCAGGATCGCCACGTCATCGTCAAGCGTGAGGGTCGTTCTCATACACATAGCATAGTGAGGTGAGCCTGTGAGCGCAAGGGTGGTTTTTCGCAAGCTGGCCGCAGTTGGGAGCAAACGCTGACCGGGGGCGGGTTTGGGGCCGTTGTCCGATCTACGTCTATCGAACGGTGGCTTGGCCGGTCCGGAAAGTTCCTCATCGGCGCCGGCAGACACTCGTCGTCCGGCGTCACAGCCCACTCTCTCGGGCACCCGGGCCTATACGTTTCCGCGCCTCCAGCGCGACCACTTTACCGCCGCCCAGGGCCACCAGACGAGGGTGGGGAGGGGATCGAACGCGGTGGTGGTTGCGAACCCGGTGGTGGTTGCGATTGGGCGCAACCGGTCGCCCGCGCCCTCGGAAAGCTTCCACGTGCCCGGAGGGCTGCGCCAAAGGCCAAAGGGCATAGCGCGCTGGGAGCGCCGGCTTCCAGCCGGCTCGTGGGCGCAGTCCACGCCTGGACGCTTCGCGTTT
>JAAEQG010000755.1 GCA_024231775.1 bacterium | reverse complement strand
GGCGAGCCGTGGATCAACGTCCACGAAGCCATCGGCGATCTCTCCTCCAAACCGCTGGTGCTCAACAAGGCCTACCCCCGGGCCATCCGCATCCCCCGGCGCTCCGTGGGTGAGATCCTCATTCATCTGCCGACGGTTAAGACCCATGTGTTCACCACCATGACCGGGGCGATGAAGAACGCCTTCGGAGGCCTCTTGAACGAACGGCGCCACTGGACCCATGAGGTCATCCACGAGACCCTGGTGGATCTGTTGATGATTCAGCAGCACATTCACAAGGGTCTCTTTGCAGTGATGGACGGCACGTTTGCGGGGGACGGGCCCGGGCCGCGCTGCATGGTGCCCCAGGTCAAGAACGTGCTGCTCGCCTCCGCCGATCAGGTAGCCATCGACGCCATCTCCGCCAAGCTGATGGGCTTCGATCCGTTGGAGCTGAAGTTCATCCGTCTGGCCCACGAGATGGGGCTGGGGACCGGCGATCCCAAGGACATCGAGATCGTCGGCGACCTCGACGCGGCGCAGCAGAACTGGCACTTTGTCGGCCCGTACGAGAAGATGACTTTCGCCAGCCGGATGCAGCACAAGATCTATTGGGGCGGCCTCAAGAAGTACGTCGAATGGTCGCTGAAGACTTGGCTGGCGCCGTGGGCCTACCTGGCCAGTGTGCTCTATCACGATGCGTTCTGGATGCCAACCGTTGGGCGCAAGCGCGTTGCCGAAGCCTTCACCAGCGATTGGGGGCGGCTGTTCGCCAACTGGGAGACGCTAACCCCCACCGAACGCGGCTGGGATGACGTCGGCCCGGTGCCAACCTCCACGAAGCAGGCCACCGGTTAGCGCAGGCGATTACCTGTCGCGCGAATACGCAAGACGTGGAGAATGGAGAAGGCTGCGGTGCGGAGGGTTCCCAGGTGACCGTTTCCGTGTACGCCGTGGCTCATTCTCCATTGTCAACTCTCCATTCTCCATTCCATAGGAGGTGCGTCAGATGAAGTACTTGATCGCGCTCTGCGGAGCGCTGGTGCTCAACGCCGCCGCTAACCTGATGATGAAGATGGGCAGCAACAGCGTCGAGCAAGCCGGCGGCTTTCTCAAGCATGGTCCCGCCGGGGCGTTGCGCATGCTCTTCTCGACCCCCGTGTTGCTGGCGGGGCTGATCTGCTTCGGCATGAACGCGTTTCTGTACATGTACGCTCTGCAGAGTCGGACCCTGAAGATCAGCATTGCATACCCCCTGATGGTCGGCGGTGGTTATGCGATCATCGCGGTGACCGCGGCGTTCTGGCCGTCGCTGCGCGAGCGTCTAACTGCCGGGCAATGGGTAGGCGTTGCCCTGGTGCTGGCGGGGGTGATTCTGATCGCTCTGCGCACACCGGTGGAGGTGGTGTCGTAGTCCGGGCAGCGCTCGTCCGTGCGCGGGTATCCGGGAGCACGTTCTGCGGACCACTCTGATCGGTAGCGTCATCCCGTGTGTGAGACGAGAAGCCCATCAGGGGTCCAAACGCGGGCTCTGCGGGGTGGCTTCGGCGCTAGCGAGGTTAGCTGGCATCTGGCCCCTCGACGCCGCGAATGGCCCAACCCGGAGTCTCGCGGACCTCACCGGCATCATCGACACTCGGTGATACTCTCCAGATCCTTGTGCGAATGCAGATTCCGTCGCAGATGGGTCGTATAGCCATGCTCGACAACAATGACGAAGTAAGCGGGACCTGCTGCCTCATCGTCCCTCCTGATGTACGCCACCCGAAGCTGGTCCTTTGCGCCGGAAGCGTCGTACCAGTAGTAGCTATTACGTATGTAATCATCGGTAGCTCCATCACGGGCAAGCGAAAGCTCGCGCCGTGCTCGCTTTGAAGCAGCGCTACGCATCCTCCAATAGTTTCCTGCCCGCTCCGAAACGGGCGTGGGCGGTGTTCCGTCCGACTCGACAGTGCGGGCTGGCTCGATTCGCTGTGCCACCTCTAATTCGTCCATGCCGGCAAGATTCGTGGTGGCATGAAGATCGCGTCGTAAGTACCAATCATATGTGTCGTGTGGGACGGCAATCACGAAGTATTCCGGACCCGATGTGGTCTCCGCCAGTCTTGTGTAAGCCTCCAGACTCTCCCCAATGCTGCTTGAGGGGTTGGCCCAACGGAACCGTGCACGTGAGTATTCTGTGCGCTGCAGTCCCGCGTTTTCAAAAACCTCTCTGCACCCTGCTTGATGGCCCATGTCAATCAGATACGGGTTCGGGGCGCAGCCGCCTACCGTCAGTAGTAATCCCGCAAGCCAAAGATCGCGTCTATCCAACATGGCAGACTCTCCTCGGTAAACAGTGGCGTGTCCAGGATTCCCAGTTTGGCGCTTCCGCTCTTGCGTTCCCTGCCGTACTGGCCGCACGCGTGCCAGGTTCATCGCCGAGCGCGGCCATGCTTCAAGCCAGACTCCCCGAGTCGGGACGGCAATACTGAGCCGCATCGTCCTGCTCATGCTCACCGTCCGGGTTGAGCATGCCACCCCACCAGCACGTCTACCCCTTCGAGGGATCAACCGCTCGGCAGGCATCGAGTATCGCTCCGGCTGGTCGCCAGCCGTGGCGTTCGCTGGTCTCGCCCAGCCGGCGCAGCTCGTCTTCGTTAAGCGGGATTACCTTTCCGAGGATGCGGGCCATGAGGGTGATCTGGGCGGCGTGTTCGATCTTCTCCAGGCGGAAGTAGGCTTCGCGCAGGTCGGCCCCCACGGTCAATGTACCGTGACGCTGGAGGATCAGCCCGTCGTGGTCGCGGATGAAGTCGCGGATTACCTCCGCCCCCTCCTCGCTGGAGGGGGTTGCATAGCAGGTGGTCGGAATGGTTCCGAACCCGGCGACGACCTCCGGAATCACACACTGCTCCAGGGACTCGCCGGCGAAGCTGAAGGCGTTGGCGGTCGGCGGGTGAGCGTGCACGACCGCCTGCACGTCGGGGCGATGACGATACGTGGCCAGGTGCAGGGGTAACTCGGAGGTAGGCTTATGCGGGCCGGTGAGGAAGCGTCCCGCCAGGCTCACGATGGTCAGGTCGGTCGGCTGCATCTCGCCGAGACAGAATCCGCTCGGGGTAATCAACATTCGATCGCCGGACAGACGCTGACTCAGATTGCCGTCGGTAGCCGCGACGAATCCCTTGTCATAGATTCGTTTTCCGAACTCGACCATCTGCCTACGGATGTGCCACTCGCTGTCCATCGTGCATTTGAATCCGTGCCGTTACCCGGCCGACCCACTCCCGTCCTCCTCCACCGCGATCTCATCGACGATGCCCACGATCACCGAGCGAATCGGCGCGGTTGGGTCGCCGATCACCTGACGAGCGGAGTTACCCTCGTCGATCACCAACACCGTCTGCCCGGTGGTCGCCCCCACCGAGTCGAAAGCTACCAGGTATCCCCCCCGCCCTTCACCATCGGGGCGAATCCGCTCGACCACCAGGGCCCGCCGACCCGTCCAGGTGGCGTGTTTGATCGTCGCAACGACTTCGCCTCTGACACAGCCGAGTATCATGCGTCTTCCCACCCCTCGCGGCTGACCTGATCGACGATACTGATGATGCTGTGGTCCACCGGTACGAAGGTTTCCTCGAGGGCCATGGCGGCTTCGCGACCGCCTTCGTAGGCCACCAGTTCACCCGGCCCAGCCATCCTGGTCCCATCCGCCGCCACGACGGGCGTACCCTTTTCGACGCCGGTACGATCCAGCGGCTGCACGAGCAGGAACGGCACGCCCTCCAACCCTTCGTAGCGGATCGAGGCGACGACCGTTCCGATGACGCGGCCTAACAACATGCTCACGCCCCCTCGGCGAATTCGGTTGATCGGTCAATGCACCGGCGCAGAGCATCGTCCAGCGCCGGGATGATCGTGTGTCGCGCGGTGACACTCGGACGATCGCTCACTTCCACGCCGGCTTGCATAGCTGCCTGAACGTCGTGGAATGTCCCGGTCAGATGGGTGACCCCCCTGCCGCCGAGTCCGTCGCCCAGGCGTATCTCCACGATGGTAACCGCCGCGGTCTTCACCGCCTTATCCGCCGCGATTATCGTCGCCGCCAGACCGGACACCTCGAGGATCCCCAGGGCATCGCCCTGCGGGGTCTGCCGCGTACCGTTCACCGCATCGTAGACCTGGGGGTGGGCGTCCGGGAGGAGCACTTCGTCAGTCAGGGATTCCGCCCCCACGCGGAGCCCCTCGACATGAGCTTCCTCCACGTCTCCGACCCTACCGCCGATCAGCACCACGTACTTGCCCGGATGAACCGTACCCACCCGAAAGGTCTCCAGGTGAGCCTTCTTAGCCATTGCGTCCGCCGCGTGCGTACCGATCGCTACGCTGTCGAACTCGAGCACTCCGATGGCTGGTTGCTGGGTCATACGATTCTGAAGTGATCCACCAGCACGCAGCGGCGTTCGCGCGAGAACGCCCGCGGACCGGTAAGCCCCTCACCCGTGGGACTGGCGATGGAAAACGAAGTATACCCCTCGCCGCCTTCGCCCAGTCCGGAGAAGCAGGGTCCGTTCTTCACGAAGATGCTGCAATTGATGACCCGGGCCATGCGGCTGAGCTTGTCGAGGTTACGTGAGTACATGGCTGCGGTGTGGCGACAACCTCCCTCGGCGGCGACCGCCAGGTCGATCGCCTCGTCCGCGCTGGAGACCCGCACCACGGGGAAGACCGGCATGAGCTGCTCGGTCCATACCAGCGGATGGTTGGCATCCACGTCCATGACCGCGAGGCGGACATCATCCCCCACCTCCACGCCGATTTCCTTCAGAATGACCGACGCGTTCTTACCGATCAGCTCGCGATTGATCACCCCGGGTTGTCGAGGCCCGCGGGTTTCCTTGAAGATCGCCTTGGTCATCTGCTCAGCCTGTCGGTGGTCGAGCACCAGGGCACCGCTTCGGCCCATCACCCGCAGCAGATCATCCGCGACCGAGCCGACCACAAAGGCTTCCTTTTCGTCCGTGCAGATTACGTTGTTGTCGAAGGATGCTCCGCGAACGATCTCGCGCCCCGCGACGGCGAGGTCGGCGGTCTCGTCCACGACCACCGGAGGATTGCCCGGACCGGCGCAGATGGCCCGCTTGCCGCTCTTCATCGCCACCTGGACGACCCCCGGACCACCGGTGACCACCAGTATTCGGATCCCCGGGTGGGTCATCAGCGCCTGGGCGGTTTCGATGGTCGGGTTGGCCAGCGTGGTCACCAGGTTGGCCGGTCCACCGGCCCGCATGATCGCCTCGTTCAGCAGGGCTACGTTATGGGTGGAGACCTGCTTGGCTGAGGGATGTACGTTGAAGACCACGGCGTTGCCCGCCGCCAGCATACCGATGGTGTTGCAGATGATCGTCGCCGTGGGGTTGGTGCAGGGGGTGATCGAGCCGATTACCCCAAACGGAGCCCGCTCCATGAGCATGAGCCCGCGGTCACCACTACGTGCCGTCGGCACCAGGTCCTCGATCCCCGGCGTCTTGGTGCTCACCAACCGGTTCTTGATGACCTTGTCGGCGTAGCGGCCAAGTCCGGTCTCTTCATGGGCCTCTCTCGCCAGGGTTTCGGCGTTGGCTAACATGCTCTCGCGGATAGAGGCGATGATCCGTTCGCGGGTTTCGAGCGGGAGGCGGTCGAGTTCGTTGAACGCCTGGGTCGCCGCTTGTACGGCGGAGTCCAGCTCGGCGAACACCCCGGGCATACCCGCCGAGCGTCCCTCAGCCGCAGGCTGGCTGACCGCCGTACCGCACGCCACCGGTGGCGGCGCCGTATTCGACGGCCCCTGCCCGCCCATGCGCTGCACGACGCGTCGAGCGATCGCATCCACTTGTTGATCGTTCAGCGGAGCCACGTGAGTTTCCTCCAGGCTGACGACACCTGTTCATGTCCGCGGAGCGCCCAGGCATGTTTGCCGGAGCTCAGGTGTTCCCCGCGCTACGGCGCGTCCTTGCGGTAGGTCACTTCGCCGCTTACTTCGCACTGATCGACGATCGCCATAATCACCGCGTCGCACGGGCGTTTGTCGGTCGCCACGGTCTGTCGGGCTGAACTCCCGGAAGCGTAGAGCACAACCTCCCCCGTCCCAGCCCCCACGGCGTCCACCGCCACGACATGAGCGCCGCTCGGTTCTCCGCCGGGGTCGATCGGCTGCACGAGCATGAAGCGCAGACCGTCCATGCTCGGTTCCTTCTGGGTGGAGACCACGGTTCCAACCACTTTGGCGAGTAACATCGGTATTACCTATTCCAGACAATCCGTTCGGACTTCGAGAACGCCGCGGTTCTCCTCCGGAACACGACCGCAGGGAAGCGCCGCCTCCGTCACGCCTTGCGCCGGAGCATGCCACCCGTACTACCGAGCCGCGACCGTAAGGGAGCGGTCAAGCGCCGTAGGACAATCCGCCGGCTACTTCTTCTTCGCTTCGGCGGCGACCTGCTCGGTCCGGCCCAACGGCAAGGTCGAATCGACGTTGGTGTGCGGGCGGGCGATGACGTGAACGGACACGATCTCACCCACGCGCGCCCCCGCAGCCTGCCCTGCGTCGCAGGCGGCTTTTACGGCAGCCACGTCCCCGCGGATAATCGCGGTGACATAACCACCGCCGATCTTCTCGTAAGAGACCAGATCGACCTTGGCGGCTTTGACCATGGCGTCACTGGCTTCAACCATGGCGGCGAAACCGCGCGTCTCAATCATTCCTAAAGCATCTGCCATTATCAAAGATCCTCCACAGTGGTTCTCGGTTATGAGTATTCAGGGTCCGGTTCGCGGCTGTCCCAGCGGACGATTCTCGACGACACAAGGTGCGGAACCCCGCTCTGACCCGTTACAACTGACCGCGACAGCTACTTCTTCTCCACCACTCGGCCGGTGACGCCTTCAATTGCCGTGACCGCGGCGCGATATCCGACGTCGATGTCGCGCTCTTCACCGCCGAGATAGAGTCGTCCGAAACTACCGAACGAGCGCACCTCCAGGATTTCGATCTCCGCAGCCTTCTCCGCTTCGTTGGCAGCCAACGCGGCGTACGCCGCCGGCTCGCATTCCATGATGTATAGAGTCTGCCCCGGCAGAATCATGTTGCCATGCCGCATCCGATTGATCAGTTGAGTCTGGTAGTCGTCCACCCGGCGGATGACCTGGCTGGAGATGACCTTGGGCTTGCGGCGGTCGTCCTCCTGCAACTCGAGGGCTTCGAGGATGGCCCGGCCGGCGGCACGGATGTCCGCCTGCGAATCCGAGTGGATCTCCAACATGCCGTACATCCGCTCGACAATCTGCATGCCCGGCGTCACCCGGGTCGACTTCAGGGCGATGTCGGTGACCCGGTTGATCTCGATCCCGGGCGAAATCTCCACCATCAACGACGCCTGCCCCGCCACGGGCAAGAACCCCTGCGAGATGGTCGCCTGAAAGGAGGCGAACTGAGGTTGCAGACTGTCCAGGATAACGTACGCGCGCAAATCCACCATGATCGCTCGCCTTTCAGTACTTCTGGGCTGACCCGTCGTCCGAGACGGTCATGCCCTTGGCTTCCTTGACGATCTTGACCCCGGCGCTGACTCCCAGGCGGGTGGCTCCTGCCTGGATCATCTCCTGCGCCTGGTCGAAGTTGCGGATGCCTCCCGAGGCTTTGACCCCGATCTTCGTACCCCGCACCGCGCCGGCCATCAGAGCGACGTCGTGAGCGGTAGCCCCCCCCGATCCGAAACCCGTCGAGGTCTTGACGAAATCGGCCCGCGCCCGCTTGGCTAACCGGCAGGCACGATTCTTCTCTTCATCCTCCAGCAGCGACGTCTCGAGAATCACCTTGCAGATCGCTCGTCCATCGATGCAAGCCTCGGTCACTCCGCGAATGTCGCGATACACCAGTTCGTCATCGCCGCTCTTGAGAGCGCCGACGTTGATAACCATGTCGATCTCGCGGGCTCCCTCGCGCATGGCCCGGCGGGCCTCCAACGCCTTGATCTCCGGAACATGGGCGCCCAGCGGAAAACCCACCACCGAGCAAACCTTGACCGAAGACCCGCTAAGGCGCCGCGCCGCCAACGCCACCCAGTTCGGATTCACACACACGCTCGCGAACTTATACTGCGCCGCCTCCGCACAAAGATCCTCGATCTGCTGGGCCGTGGCATCGGGCTTGAGCAGCGTATGGTCAATATACCGGGCCATGTCGTCGGGCAGCGTCCCCGTCCCCGGACGGTGAACGATACGGTCCGCCCCCATCTCCAGGAACTGTCGCACCAGCTCCGGGTTGGTCTCCGCGCAGACTTTGCAGAACGCGCAGGCGGTGTTGCTGCACACCTCAGAGACGGATCCGCCGGCGGACCCGCCAACTGCGGTCGGAGGACCAGCCAGTTCGGTGATGCGCCGCACAATCCGCTCGAGATCCTGGTCACTGAGAGCGTCCAAGTTCTTCTCTCCAACGGGAGGCAGGTGACCGTTCGGTCCATCGACCGCGGTGGGAGGACTCTCGATCATCGCCACCCGGCGCAAATGACGTTCCGCGGTACACTCCGACGCCAGCCAGACGTCCACGATTTCCAGCGCCAAGTTGCCGCCGACCAGGCCGGCGCCCAGAGTCAGCACATTCGCGTCGTTGTGTTCTCGACTGTTCCGGGCCGACGACACATCGTAGCACAACGCCGCCCGGACCCCCGGGAAACGGTTGGCCACCATAGCCGACCCGATCCCCGCTCCGTCGACCACGATCCCGCGATCCGCCCGGCCTGCGGAAACTGCTTCCGCCACGGCGCGGGCGAACACCGGGTAGTCCACCGGTTCCTTACCGCAAGTACCGCAGTCTTCTACGGCGAACTTGCCCTGCTGCAGGTGCGACTTGATCCGCTCTTTCAGATCGAAGCCGCCGTGGTCTGCCCCAACAGCGATGCGACGTATCGCGGTGTGCTCAGCCATGTTCCTCATGTCTACCGGAAGCTGTCACCGACGAAGCTATTGGACGCGGCGCAGGCCTTTGTGTCAAGGCACGCGACCCGCCAGACCCACCGAAGGGGTGCTTCGCGCTGGGCAGTTTTGGTTACATTGCGTCTCCTGCAACGAAGCAGCGTTGGGTGCCATGGGCAAGCAGCAGCTTTCCCGTGGAATCGTCCAACGTGGGCCAGCAGGTTGATCCAAGCCACCCTGGATGGCATAGGATGCGCCGCCCGCCAAAGGTGTGCTTCGCGCCGGAGCAGTTTCGGTTACATTGCGTCTCCGGTTGCGGAGAGGCGGTATGGAAAACCGAAGTTGGAATCCGTTCACGATGCGTCGACGCCGACTGAGAAGCTGGGTCGGTCTGATGTGGCCGATCCGGCTGGCGATCGTCGCCGTCTGGGTGACGACCAGCGGATGCGGTACCAAACCCCGTACGCCGACGGTGATCTTCCTGGACGGCGCCGGGCACTTCGGCTACGCCGGAGCGGTGGAGCGCGGGTTGCGCCAGAGCGGATACGAAGGCCGCTTCGAGCAGTTCGTCTGGAGCGCGTTCCTTGGACCGGGCGTTGACCACCTGCTGGTGGCTCGGGCTGGAGGGCGGGCCAACACCCTGGCCCGCAAGATCGAGCGCATCCGTGAATCTGATGCGGACGGCTCCGTTCACTTGATCGGCTTGAGCGCAGGAGCCGCCGCCCTGGTGGCTGCCCTGGAACAACTCGACGACGGCGTCATGGTCGACAACGTCGTGCTGCTGTCATCCTCTACTTCCGCCCGACACAACTTGGCCCGGGCCTTGAAACACGTGCGCGGCCATCTCTACGCAACCGCCAGCCGCCGCGACGGCATGCTGTCCATGTTGGCCATTAACGCCGACGGCGGAGTCGGACCACCCGCCGGAAGAATCGGCGTACAACTGCCGCGCACCCTGCCGCCCTCGGACCGCAGCCTCTATCGCAAAGCAACAAACCTGCCCTGGTACCCCGCCTACGCCGGATACGGTTGGGATGGCGGGCACACCTCGGTGACCTCTCCCAGGTTCATTGCGTCAGTGATCGCCCCGCGCCTGCGCAGCACCAGGCGATTCCCGCTGGACCGCCCACTCCACCGCGCCGCAGCACCTTAGCCACCTGTCCTGGCGTCCTCGTTGTACCCTTTGACCGCTGAACACAGCCCCAACGCCAGCCGAGGGGCTTCAGCCCGCTGGTCAAACCGTGCCGACATTGTGTCCCGCGCGGTCCCGAGAGCATCAACATTGGGCAAACACGGGCGGTACACCTGTGAATGCTCAGAACCGGCGTTCCGATTGCGCAGGGCATCGCGAACCGCGGCAGATTCGGGAGGGAAGCCAAAAAGAGGTTCTCCTCCCAAGAAGTTGGTAGATATGGCGGGGGTAATGACCTGCCTGTCTCGTCTTGGTAAGGGCTCTCTTCTCCTTGGCCGTGGACGCCATGGAGGGAACTTGCCCTGAAGGGAAGTCGCCCCAGAGCGGCGCACGGTTCTAGCCAGGGGTGC
>JAAEQG010000754.1 GCA_024231775.1 bacterium | reverse complement strand
TCCGACTCGGTCTTGCTGGAGCGCAACCCCAACTGCAATTCCGCAGCGCCAACGTCGCCGCCGTAACAAAAGTCGGCGATTCCGGCTACGTGTGGGACCTCCCCACTGCAACATTCAGCACTCTGAAGACTGCAGCTGAGACGTACCAGTCCGACCTTAAGACCAAGGTCGAGGCAATGATCGCCGCCCGCATCGCAGCGGACGACACCCTGACCGCAGCCATTGCAGCCCAAGGTGCATCCGACGCTGCCGCCCTCGCAGCAGAAGTAACCCGTGTCGACGACCTAATCGCCACCGGCATGTGGCTTTTTGCCACCCAAGGTGATTTTCCTGCAGCCGCTGACAACCACGGTCGCATCGTCCACAGCCACGCCGACGCCTCAATGTTCTACGCCCACGCTGGTGCGTGGCACAAAATCGAGAACGAAGCCGAGGCAGAAGCCGCCCGCCTGGTCATCCAGAACGACGTCGATGCCAACGAAACCGCCAGTGACGCTGCAGAAGCAGCACTTAGTGGGAGGCTTGATGTTCTTGAAGCGGACCCTACGACTGCAACGGCACTAGCTGCTGGAGATGCCGCAACGCTCTCCTCTGCTACAACGTACACAGACACAGCGATTACTAATGTCATTGGCACCGCTCCTGGCGTGCTGGACACGTTGGGCGAAATTGCCGACGCC
>JAAEQG010000753.1 GCA_024231775.1 bacterium | reverse complement strand
ATAGTCTGGCTGGGTCGTGGCCCGGCGACCTCGCCGGGTGCGGTGCTGGCCGGCGTGCTCTGGCTGTGCCTGCTCGCCTCCGTTGTCGTCGGGACTGGGCAGCAGAGCGAGGTCATTGGCGGGGTGGTCACCGCCTCGGAGATTGTGGCCCGTCAGGGCGATGGCCCGAATTATCCGCCCAGTTTCAAGGACCCGCTGCATGCCGGTACGGAGTTCGAACTGCTCGAGCAACGTCCCGGCTGGTTTCACATCGAGCTATCCGACGGTAGCGACGCCTGGATTCCCGACACCACCGCCGAATTGGTCTGAGCCTGGGCGAGCCCCGGCGCGTTGACCAACTGATTCCCTCTCGATCCGCCCCTTCCCGTCCCCTTCATCTCTCAACGCTACTTGCCGGATGTCAAGTTCCCTTCATGTCCACTCTTGCGGCTCTTCGCATTTGTTCGGCGGCGATCGCACGCATGGGGGGGAGGCGGTGGGCTGAAACCGTAGCGCCGAGCGTGTCCGGAAGGCTGGAAAGCCAGGGATACACCAGGTGGCCGTAGGGTTTTGCTGGTTATGGCGCAGCCGGTGTAGGACGATACTCTCTCTGTTGTCAGAGCAGATGCGATGTTGAATGGACTGCATGGTGTCGCTTTTAGTTGGATGAGATTCGTCAGGTTCTCCCAGGACACTCGTTTGACGAACGCGACTTTCGTTGACATGTGGCTATCTGTACGCGTCTTCTGATCCCAGAGCCTGGGATCGATGCGCGCTGAGGCAGTGCTGAAGTATTGGATTTTGGGGATCTGATTATGACGCAAACCAAGACACAAACACAGGAATCGCCCGGCGCGACGCGGGAGAAGGAGGGCAAGTATCTGACCTTCTCTCTGGGGGCCGAAGAGT
>JAAEQG010000752.1 GCA_024231775.1 bacterium | reverse complement strand
CAGTTTCGGCGCCTGGCGGATGAGCTGCACAACCATCTAGCCGGGATCCAGCTCTACCGGACGGCGGAGGGGCACGACTACATCTCCCGGCGCCAACCCGGTCGCCTTCGGGAGTGGTTGCCCGCATTGACCGTCACCGAAGAACTGATCGAAACGGAGATCCCTCCGCGCGGCGAGCTTGATCCTACCGTCATTGTGGGCGTTCGCTACGGCCCGCTCATGCAGCGGGTTTACGAAGACACTCACCATCTGTTTCTGACCCATAGCCATCCCCTGTATATCCTCGAGCCGGACCCGGTACGTTTCGCCGCATGGTTGGCGTGCGCCCCCCTGGGGCCGTTCCTGGATGACCCGAGGATCTACTACTTTGTGGGCACGAATGCGGTTGCGGAACTCTCGGAACTGCTCTGCAATGACCCCGGTCTGCAACTGCCCGCGCTCACCATCAACCGGTCCCGCTCCGCGGAAGGGGCGTCGATGACCGAGCAGGCCCGGGCCGCGGTCGAGGAGGTATCTCAGCACCGGGCTGCTGAGCTCGACAGGTGCGCAGCGGCGCTGGAAGAACGCTATCGGGGGTGCGACGCTGCCTACTGGGCGGAGCGATTCCAGAATCTCGGTCCGGTTCTCGGCATCACCTCACGCTACACGACGGTGTTACAGTATTCGAACCGGGATGCCATGGAAGCGTTGGGCGAGATGGGCTTCGACGCCCAGGTGATGATCGAGCCCGACGACCACCACCAATACTCTCCGCTTGGACTATGCCGCAAGATCCTGGAACTTGACCCAACAATGGTCCTCTCCCTGGACCACCTGCGCTACGAATTCTCCCACTTTCCCGACAACCTCCCGATGCTGACCTGGATCCAGGATCCGCTGGCCAAGCTGCTCTGTCGCGAAGCGGGCGAGTCGATCGGTCCGATGGATTTCGTCTGCGGTTACTTCCAGGAACGGGCCATCAGCGAGTACGCCTATCCGGAGGACGCGTTCGTCTACACCTGCATTCCCGCATCGACCCGGGTTTTCCACGATGGACCGGTTGCCCCGACGCTGGACGCGCAGTACGGGTGCGACGTGTGCTTTGTCAGTAACGCGTCGGAACCTCTGCAACGGTTCTATGGCTCGGCGTTGGAGGAATACCCGGACGGGTGTCAGCCGCTGCTCGCCCACATCTACCGGGATGCCAGAGAGTTCCTGGCGGGTGAGGCCCAGACGTTTACCTGTGTGGCGGCAGGGCAGCTTGTGGAGCAGGCGATCGTGGCGCTCGGGGCGACCCTGACAGTTCCGGAGAAGCAACACCTGATCAATCATTTCGCCTATCGCCTCTTGGACTGGGGGCGTCGCCAGCAGACTCTCGAGTGGGTGGCGGACTGGTCCCGCCGCACGGGACGCTCCTTCAAGATCTACGGCCGGGGTTGGGAGGACCACCCCACGCTGGGCGGATTCGCCGCGGGTGTGCTGGAGCACGGAGAACCGCTGCGGGCCGCCTACAAGTACGCCAGACTGGCTTTGCAGCTCATCCCCGGTGGGTTCGAGCATCAGCGCACCTACGAGCTGCTGCTCTCGGGCACCCTGCCGCTGACTCGGTACTGCCCGGAGGACTTCGCCGGCCTGTCCATCGCAGACTATGCCGCCCGGCGCGACGGTGGCGAGTCTTTTGAAGGCGCCGGAGCAGCTTTTCCCGCCCTCGAGCGGATCGTATTCTCCTCACCGGACGAATTCGAGCAGCTCGCCGGGCGGTTCCTGTCCGACTCAGCCCTCCGCGACCGGGTCCGGGGCGACTTCCGGGAGGTGGTCCTGGCACGGTACACGTACTCAGAGGTGATGCGCGAGGTCATGAGTGGCTTTCGCGCGCGCCTGGCGTGCGAAGAGGCGAAGCATGCCCGTTCCGTCGAGGCCGCCGCCGCGGTGGGGGCGGTCTCGTAGGACCAAAGTCACCTCCACCCACTAGCCTCCTCGCAGGCGAGGTCAGCGCAGGTCTTCCTGCCATTACCACCGATTCGCACGCCGAAGAACCGCGCTAGCTGGCGCCCGCGGTTCCCTTCCAGAGGCCGTGCCGGGTCCATGACAGTTTAGGCGGGTTGATGCGGCCCACATCGCGTACATGTTGCCGACGCATCGAGCAGCCCCAACGGGGCGTCATAGATCAGCCCAGGGCAACGCCCTGGGACCTCGTGACCGAGACAGACACAAGCCCTGAAAGGGCGGCATAGCCTTGTTTCGCCCTTTCAGGGCTTACGTTG
>JAAEQG010000751.1 GCA_024231775.1 bacterium | reverse complement strand
TGCGGCTCTTCTGGAACGGCGACGGGGAGACCAGGGGCCGGGCACCCAGAGCGAAGGCTGGAGCCGTTCCACCAGCGTGATCGGAGCCCGGAGGACGGCATGAGATAGCCTGGGGTGAGTCTGCGAACCCCAGGAAAGGCGGCTCCCCAAGACCCGAAGCCCCGGAGATCTAGACATATGTCCGATGGACAGGACGGGACCCAAGGTTCTGTGTGTTGGTTTCTCATGTTCGGGGTCACTTGGTCGTCGACTCTGGCGCGCAGATGACCTGCTGTCAAGACATCTGCGGGCATTTTACCGCGTTGTTACCGCCATTGCAAGAGGTTTTATTGGATTCGCTCGGGTTTCATCGTGCTTTCCTCCGTTTGATGAGTGCCGGGGCGGGCGGATTCAGGCACCTCCGGATCGCCGCCGGCTCGGGTCGTCAGTTGGCTTGGTGGCGTTTCCGTGGACGCGGGCCAAGCGATGTTCGCCGAGATAGCGCCGGCGGTCTCGCCGATCGCCGTGAATGGGATCCGAGCTTCGCAGCAGCCGATCCTCCTCGGGTTGGCGAGCCGCTGCTGGCGGCTCTCGAACTCACCCCGCAGGTCGCGCAGAGCTCAGCGATGCGAGCCTGGATCCGACGCAGCTCGCCCACGACTCCGCGGATGGCCTCCTGGGTCGCGCCGACGGCCGGGCATGGAGCCCGCCGAGCGCTGTCGCGC
>JAAEQG010000750.1 GCA_024231775.1 bacterium | reverse complement strand
CCCGACTGGATGATCGTGGCGTCCAACGGCCTGCTCCAGGGCACCGATGTGGTTGCGGGCGGACGAAAGCGCTACCGCTGGTACGAAAGCTACCCCATCTCAGTTTACCTGGTTTCCATTGCGGCGACTAACTACTCCACCTGGACGGACTACTACAACCACGCCGGCGGAGCCATGCCGGTGGAATTCTACATCTATCCGGAAGACGTCTCGACGGTGCAGCCGCTGGTGGCGGACATGGTGCAGATGATCGAGACGCTCAGCGATCCGGGCTGCTTTGGCGAGTACCCCTTCATTGACGAGAAGTACGGCATCGCCCAGTTCGAAGGCTGCTGCGGCATGGAACACCAGACCATGACCAGCCAGGGCTCCTTCCCGGAGCGCCGGAACCTGCATGAGCTGGCTCACATGTGGTGGGGCGACTCGATCACCTGCGAGACCTGGCACGACATCTGGTTGAACGAGGGATTCGCTCGCTATGCGGAGTCCCTATGGCACGAGAAGAAGCCCGGCGGCAGCCACACCGCCTACCTGGACCACATGCAGCTCTATCGCCCGAGCACCTACGGCGGGACCGTCTATCGCTATGACATCAGCAGTTCCAGCACGATTTTCAGCGTCACCAACTCATACAACAAGGGCTCGTGGGTGATGCACATGCTGCGGCACGTGATCGGCGATGCAGACTTCTTCGATGCCCTGGCGGCCCATCGAGTGGCCCACGAAGGCGGCGCCGCGGACACCGAGGGGTTCCGCGCCATCGTCGAGAGCGTGTATGGGAACGATCTGAGCTGGTTCTTCCAGGAATGGGTCTATGATCCCGGCGCGCCATACTACCGGTACGGCTGGAAACACCGCCAGGTCGGCGCCCAGCACCTGGTGCTCCTCCACGTCGAGCAGTACCAGACCACGTACCCAAACTTCAAGATGCCGATCGATATCACCCTGAACCTCGACGGCGGCGGGAACGAGACCCACGTCATCTGGCATGAGGACGACGTGCAGTGGTATGTGCTCGAGGCTGGCGGGGCAGTCAACAACGTGGAGTTCGACAAGGACACCTGGATCCTACGCGGAGCCCTCCAGAACGTACCCTACGAAGCGAGCTGCAACGATCCGCGCGGAGACGCCAACGGTGACGGACACGTTGACCTCCGTGATTTCGCGCTCTTCCAGTTTTGTTACACCGGGGCGGGAGTCACCGGCGTCTACGACCCCGACCTGTGCGCCTGCTTCGATCGCAACGACGATGACGACATCGACGCGGACGACTATGAGGTGTTCGTCGGCTGCCTTGACGGACCGACCGCAGCGTCCGATCCCGCCTGCGACGACATCCCCGCCTCGTTCGCGGACGATTTCGACAGCGACACCTCCGCCAACTGGGCGATCAACACCAGCAGCAGCGACACCGCCGCCACCTTCGCCTATGACTACAGCGCGGATGGCATTCCCTCCGCCCCGCGCTCTGTCGGAGGGACCACCAAGGGCGTGAAGTTCGAATCCAACATGGTCCTCCCGGCTGCCATCGCCGGGGTCACGATCTCGCCGGTTGGCCAATCCTTCAGTGGCGACTATACGCTGACGTTGGACATGTGGATCAACGCCAATGGTCCGTTCCCCGGCGGCGGCATCGGTTCGACCGAGTTTGTCACCGCCGGGATCGGGTCCGACGGGTCTACAGTTAACCTCCACGGGGTCTCCGGGATCGGCGGATGGTTTGCGGTGGACGGCGATGGCGGATCAAGTCGCGACTATCGCGCCTACAAGGACGCAGCCGAGCAGTGGGTCGCCAGCGGCCAGTACCACGTGGACACCAACAACAACTCCGGGAGCGATCTGAGCAGCTACTTCGCCGCTGAGTCGCCTCCAGCCTGGCAGCAGAGCAACTACCCGCAGCAGAGCGGATCGACCTCCCCCGGCTGCGCGGGATTCGCTTGGCACACAGTGACCATCACGGTGGACGCCACCGCCGGGACCGTGCGATGGACCATCGACGGATTGGACATCGCCACCCTGGATCGGAACGTCGGTGCGGACTTCTCCATCACCGGGAATATCGCTCTGGGATACATGGACCCCTTCAGCTCTGTCTCTGACAACGCCGCCCTCAGCTTTGGGATCATCGACAACGTAACCGTAGCCGCGCCGTAGGCAGACGCAGCGCCGGCCAAGACAACCGGCGAGGACGCTGACCGCTGCGCAGACATGGTTGCACGACGAGCTGCTAGGGAATGACCAGCACGGTGTCGAGGCGCAGCAGGTCTGGTTCTGCCAGTCTATCCCGGTTGGCAGCGTATATGTCCTTCCACCGCTCCTGAGCGTTGTAGTAGCGGCGGGCCAGGGCGTAGAGAGTGTCGCCGGTTTCGACACGGTGGGTGCGTTGCGCGGACGTCGTTGCCTGATCCGCGGGCGACTCGACCGAAGGAAACCCGGTAGCCGCTGGGGCGACCTCGATCGTCGAGACCGGATCTGAATCCGCGCGATACCACCCCGCCTCCGGAGCGGCGGCCTGGAGATCCTGCCCCGCGGGATGAAGTTCATGCTTCTGCTCTGGGCATCCGCTGAGCGGGATCAACACAAACAGCAAGATTGCAGCGTTCCGTCGCATGGTCACTGGCTCCTTCCAGTTAAGTACCTACCGTTCCCCATCGTCTAGCATCGTAGTCCGGCGTCTGATCGTGTCAACGCCGATGGCCAAGCCCCCCGCCGACTCATCCCGCCGACTCCGGACTCCGGCGCCCCGTGCGCCGGATCTGTCCGTACAGGTGGAACAGTTCCTTGAAGGCGCGGAGGATCACCCGGAGATTCGCGCCGGATTGTTCGCCGGCTATGCGCGGGTAGTGGTGCACTCCCACTTGGCCAATCGTATAGCCCAAACGACTGGCTCGCGCCAGAACCTCCGTGTCGATCAACGCTCCTTCGGACTTCATTTCGATCTCATCGAATAGCCGACGCGGGTACAGCTTGAATGCACAGTCAATGTCGCGAACCCGCATGCGGAACAGCACATTGACCAGGGTACACCAGCAGAATGCGTTGAGCTTACGCAGCAGAGGATCCTTCCGGTCCATCCGATAGCCACTGACAATGTCGTACTCACTCCGCAACTTCAGCAGCTTGTCGATCTCCTCGAAATCGAACTGCCCGTCACCGTCCGTATAGAAAACCCATTCCTTGCGGGCTTCGCCGAAACCGCGTTGTAGCGCCCCTCCGTATCCCCGGTTGGGCCGGTTATGCACCGCCCGGACCTCGGGATGCTCTGCGGCCAGGCGTTCAGCCACTTCCTCCGTACGGTCCTTACTGCCGTCGTTGACGATGATTACCTCGAAGTCGGTCGCTACCCGGCGACACGCCTCGAGCGCGGCCAACGTGGTTCGCTCGACGTTGGCTTCCTCGTTGTAGCACGGGAAGAACACGGTAAGACTCAGCGGGTCCCTGGATGTTTCTGCCACGAATGAACAACCTCACCTTCGCACGCCACCCGGCGTAGCCTCATCGTCATGCTCACCGGCCCACCTTGCTGGTCGGTCGCCGCATCTAGGCAGGCAGACTACCCGCTGTATCGCCGCAGCGAAACACCGGCTCCTGCTCGCCAGCAGGCCGGATGACCGATTCGGACTTGCGGTGGGGACGGGGGCGGTTCCCCCACACGATGCGACCGGTGCACGTGCGGGCAGAAGAACCCGCGTGAGGATGCTCCCGGGGTAGTCCACGCGGCACGCCAGGTGGTGCTCAGAGAAGAGGCAGAGCCTTCCGCACCTGAATCGGCGATGATCCCGGTCAGGCGTTCAGCTCTGATACCAGATCTAGTTCAATTGTGCCGATTGCCCGATTCCTGATCATGT
>JAAEQG010000749.1 GCA_024231775.1 bacterium | reverse complement strand
GTCTAACACATAGCTAACTACTGCTCCATCCATCATTTACCAGGTCATGTGGTTGTTCCCCGCAGCCTCGGGGGCACCATCCAGTCTGGATCGCCAGTCCAAAGATTAGTAAAGCACTCTGCCGATAGGAAACATGGGGAAATATCTCATTCTCGGTGGACC
Source organism: bacterium (assembly GCA_024231775.1). Classification (GTDB taxonomy): domain Bacteria; phylum Planctomycetota; class Phycisphaerae; order UBA1845; family UBA1845; genus JAAEQG01. Next base: position 5,048 of record JAAEQG010000749.1, on the reverse strand, counting down.
ATCGGCTGCAGGTAACGCCACCTGGCAATCCGCCAACTACCACCGGCCGTGGTCGTCTTCCCCTGGGCGGCTCCCTGTTCGGGCAGCAGGCGAGTCGATACGTCCATGCCCGTGGAGAACTCCATCATGTCGGCAACATCACAGGACTGCTGGGAGTACAAGAAGTGTGGTCGCGAGCCAAATGGCCCCAAGGTGGGCGAGTTCGGCGTATGCCCCGCCGCGGAGCTGGCCGAAGCCGACGGCTTCTGTGGCGGGACCAACGGCGGCCGAGCATGCGCCTACATCACCGGAACCTTCTGTGGCGGCACGATCCAGGGCACGCATCGCGACAAGGAGCACAATTGCAAGGAGTGCGACTTCTACAAGGAACTGAAGGCGGAGCACGGTGCCGAGCTGAGCGTATTCAAGTTCCAGAATCACATCAACAGCAAGCACTCCTGACCTTGCGGCAGCCAGGGGCACGACCGTGCCCGACGGCGTAGCCGCGCAACGGTCTTCTTTTGCGCCACTGGATTGCACCTGCTAGGAGCCTGCGCCATAGATATACCCTCTGGACTTTGCGATTCCCGGCAAGTAGAAAAGGCTTATGGGACAAATCTTCGAGCGGTACGAACCTGATCAGGGTCTCCTCCTCCCACCCTCGCTGGACGACTGGTTGCCCGAGGATCACCTGGCACGCTTCATCGGCGACACGGTGGACCAGCTGGATCTGAAGCCGTTCTTTGCGAAGTACGAAGAGCGCGATGATGGCCGGGGTCGGATCGCCTTCCACCCGCGCATGATGCTGAAGGTGCTGATCTACAGCTACTGCCGTGGGATCTTCTCCTCCCGTAAGATCGCAGAGGCCATTGATGAACTCGTGCCGCTGCGCTATCTGGCGGCGGGAAATCGTCCGAGCCACCGCACGATCGCTCGCTTCCGCTTGGAGAACCTCGATCATTTTGAGGGCGTGTTCGTGCAGGTGGTGCTGATCGCGCAGCAGGCCGGGCTGGTGAAGATGGGGACGATTGCGATCGATGGATCGAAGGTGAAGGCCAACGCCAGCAAGCACAAGGCGATGAGCTACAGGCGGATGAAGAAGAAGGAGAAAGTGCTGCGCAAGGAGATCCGCCGCTTGACTGAGCTCGCTCGCACGACGGACGAGGCCGAGGACGGGGAGTTCGGGCCGGACTTTCGAGGGGACGAGTTGCCGAAGGAACTGCAGCGGCGCGAGGACAGGCTGCAGACGATCAAAGAAGCTAAGAAGCGGCTCGAAGAAGCACAGACCCAGGAGGACGCCGAGAGCGGGCGAGGCGAGTACCACGAGCGAACAGGTCGGGGCCGGAAGCCGGAACGGCCCAAGGGCGTGCCTGAGGAGAAGAGGCAATCAAACTTCACAGACCCGGAGAGTCGAATCATGAAGACGTCCGGGGGTTTCGATCAGTGCTACAACGGCCAGATCGCAGTCGACTCGGCCGAGCAAATCATCGTGGCAGCCAACGTTGGCCAGTGCTCGGCAGACAGCAAGGAACTCATCCCGACTGAGGAGGAGGCAGAGAAGAACACGGGCCGGAAACCAGAACGAGTACTGGCGGACGCTGGATACAAGTCCGAGGAGAACTTCCGAGCCTTGGAGAAGAAGAAGATCGAAGGGCTGATATCGATGGGCAAGGAGGGCCGCGCCGCGAATCCTGGGAAGGCGGGCCCGGCCAGCGCACGGATGGCCGCGAAGCTGCGAACGAAGCGCGGCCGCAAGCGCTACAAGAAGCGAAAGGCTATCGTCGAGCCCGTCTTCGGCTGGATCAAGCAGGCAATTGGCTTCCGATCATTCTCCCTCAGGGGCATCGAGAAGGTGGGAGCAGAGTGGAACCTGATCTGCTTGGCAACCAACCTCAGGCGAATGCACGGAAAACTGCGGTGGACATGAGCCAGCTGGCGAGCGGAGATCTTGCCCTCGAACAGTTCGAGCCGCACGTCACCGCTGCCGAAAGTACGACCACCTGCTCAAGTGGTCTTTCGACCCGCGAAGCCCGTACCGAGGGCTGAATCGCGGCAACTTCGCGCAAGTTCAGGGAATGCTGCTGAGCTGCCTGATCTCTGGCGCAGGCTCCTAGGTGGTTCAAGTGGTCGCGCAAGCGGCCGCGTCAACAGCCGCTTCGAGCGGTTCACAGTCTAGAGCCCCTGGCTCTGCCGGGGGATACTCACCCTGGGGGAGGAAGGAACCATGGCCGCAGTCTGTTTCGTGACCAATCGCAATCCCAGAGGCGGCGAATCGCCAACTGGATTTGGCACCGGCTTCCACTCTGAGGCGCCGGACTACCCGCGCTTCGGTAGGGCCACCGTCACGGGCGATCGGGTGAAGATACCACCGCGGCGGAGACCGTGAGCGCCAAGGTCAAGACCCAACGGCTGGGCAGCAAGGAGATATTCGCTGATCTGCAGAAAAGCATGCGACGGGGTGGCGATACCATCGTCTTCATCCACGGCTACAACGTGTCATTTGACGAATCGCTCAAGGCCGCGGACGAGCTTCGGCGCATCTACCCCGGACGCCGACGCGAGAAGCGTAACGTAGCCGAGTTCAGTTGTCAGAATCCTGAGTCTAGCACTGGACCGATTTGAGTGGGTTAGGTCACATCCAACCAGGCCTTTCCGTTCAACCAGGGTGACATGCGGTATCGGCAGGTGTTCGATGCTGATCAGTTCCAGGGCTTGAGCGGAGTCATCTCTCAAGTGGCCTATCGGGTCGACGATGCTTTTGGTGGCCCCTCTACATCCAATCCGATCAACATCGAGATCAACATGTCGCATTCCTCGGTGACGTCGACCAATATGAGCCCAATCTTCGCCAATAACATCGACCCAGATGAGACCCTGGTTCTCGACGCGATGATCACCTTGTCCAGCGCCGAGAGCCCGGCCAATTTCGATATGGTCGTCGATCTCAACGATCTCCTTGCCTACAACGGCCTGGATGACCTGTTGCTCGATGTCAGGGTGTATTGCAGAGGCAACACCACGGCGTTCGATGTGGCGAGGGATGGTGTTGGTCAGGGCGGTACGCCTTGGTGCGCCCGGCTGTGGGCGCTCGGGGTCGATTCGACCACCGGGAGTTCGAATGGCGATGATGGTTACGCTACCGAGTTCATGCTCGACGGCGCGACGCCGGTCGAGGACAGGAACTGTGGCAGCATCAGTCGGTCCGGTTTGACCGGATTCGACAGCCAACCATCCCCACCAGGGGACTCCAGCGCCAAGGCCCCTTTGGCTTGGTGCGCCGAGAGTCCAGGTGCTGGGTACAACTGGGGCGGTTTGCCATGATCAGGGAGGCTATCACCAGGCAGATGCCGTGGACAAGGTGTTCGCCAAGTCAACATGAGTCGGTGTCGGGTCGAACGTCGAGTTGCGGGTGTTGACGGTGGTGACAACGGCATCGAGCTGTGGTGCAGAGTTTCTCGAGACCTTGCAGTGGACTTCTGGTCCAGGTAGAATTACAGGACACGCACCATAGATTTGACACCCTCGGAGTCGTAGATGCCATTGTCCTGGTTCTTCCACCGTGCTGCGTGCGCGAGGCACGATTGTCGCCTGTCGCATGTCCAGCGCGCCCGGTGGATCATTCTGGCAATCTACGCCATCCTGATCTCAAACGACACCACGAGCGCCAACCAGGCCACCCCCGCCTGCACTCATCAGGAACGACCCTGTTCGCCGGCCACGGTCGCCAGAGTGCGAGCCTTGACCGAGACGGCGGTGGGGGAGTGGCGAGCCCGTCATCCCGCCCTATCGATCTCTCCTGATCTCTCGCACTCACTCCAGCAGGCCTGGATCGCCGCTCTCGAGCGTCGGCTCGAGCCCTGCCCGTCCCCGTCCACCGCCTACCAGCCGCCGCCCCGGGAAGATTGCGGCTGTCTCGGCGTGCCGACGGCGGATACGGTGACGACCTGGGTCAAGGTCTTTGGCGATCTCGACGAGAACGGTCAGCTGGATCCCGGCGAACTCGGCCTCGATGACGTGCAGGTGTCGAATGGCGCCTGCGGGGACAGTCTCCCCCCGTGCACGGCACTCACCGAGGACGGCGGTACTCATACCTTCGTCACCCCGCGCCATGACTCGCGCTTCGTCTTCATGACCGTGCCGAGTGGCTATCGGGCGACGACGCCGTTCTGGCACCGCATCGGTGCCCATCCGGACACGGCCTACTTCGGTCTGGCGGTGGAGCCGGCCAGCGCCGACACCAGTTTTCGCTGGGTGCAGATCAGCGATATGCAGGTCGGCGCCGAGCCCGACGAGGCCGACGAGCACTGCCAGGATCTGAGCGAGATCGAGCAATTGAGTAGCAGACCGGCCTTCATCGTGATTACCGGTGATCTGGTGATGGATGGTGACAACACGCCCCAGTTCGAGAACTACCTGACGACCTCCGACAGCAGCTGCACGACCATTCCGATCCATCACGGCTACGGCGATCACGATGCCTGTACCTGTCAGACCCCACCGTGCGAACCGGTCTGCGGTCCCCAGGTCTACAACTTCGAGCACTATGTCGGACCGTCGGTCTATTCCTTCGACTACGGCGGTATCCACTTCGTGATGTTCAACGATATCCACTCGGTGAACTACGATCCGGTGATCCCCGAGCCGGGCTTGAAGCAGTACCTGTGGTTGGCCGAAGATGTGATCACCGCTCGTGCCCAGCACCGGGACGTTCCGATCATCATCTGCAAGCACACCATGCCGCTGGCCGAAGACCTGGCCCTGTATGCCGAACTCGGTGGAGTGGCGGCGGCGTTCAAGTTGACTGAGCGAGATAAGGGCTATATGCATGATATATCGGCCGACTCTGCATCTTCCAACCCTATCCTGCCCATCCTGGAGGGTAGCACCGGCCCGGTCGAGGGCTGGGAAGCGAGCGATACCGCTCCCGACGCCTTGCTTGATGCCGTACCCGGTATCCTCGATGCACCGATGTGGGGAACTGGCACGCCCATTCCCACCGGGAACCAGTATGCGGGCGCAGGTGTTACTGTGGATGGCGAGACCTTTTACTTGATCGGCGGCTATTATGG
>JAAEQG010000748.1 GCA_024231775.1 bacterium | reverse complement strand
GGAGGGCGGGAGTGCAGGGAGAGGGGATCGAGGGGTGAGGGGTCTGGGAGGGGGTCCGGGAAAACATGTGCGGGAGGGGGGTCTGCGGGCGGGAGGGGGTTTCCGGCCACGCCTCTTGCTTTCGTGAGAGAGAGGTTCATGGCCAAAGTGTCGACAGTTTTGTCGACAGCTTTGTCGACAGTGTCGACAATTTCGAGAGTCCGTGTCGACACTTTGTCGACACGGACTCCGGATGCTGCCACGATTGTCGACGGAGTGCAATGACAAAGAGCACGGAATATGGAGAATTTTTCTGAATAAGGAGAATTCCGGAAGCCAATCTTCAAAATCCGAGGTTCAAGGCTCGGGGCCGACCGGCAACACACAACGGAACCCGACGTCCCCGCGCCGGTCCCCGGTCGGGTTCCTGCTCCGGTACGCCGCGGCCAGGAGCCAGGCCCCGTCCGCACAGGACCCGCCGCGCAAAACGCGAAAGGCAGCCTCACCGGTCTTCGGGCGCAACCGGTCGCCCGCGCACGGATAAGCAGGAATCATGGCGGGAACAAAGCGGTAATGATAGCGTTGGGCCATATTCCTGCGAATTGGAACGACCTCGCTCCCAGCACGATCGAGGTCATTGACGAGTTGCCTCATCGACTCAGACGTGGGCTAAAGCCCACACGCGCCGGCTGGGAAGCCGGCGTTCCCAGAAGCAGCTGGAAAAAGCGGCGATAGTCGAAGACCTGGTACCGCCGGGCGAACTCGAACGTCGCCGCGCAGACCAGGGACCACAGCACGGTCGAGATCAGCACCATGGCCAGGAGACCGCCCGGCGGTCCGTAGCGCAGAAAAAACTCCGCCAGCTCCCGTCCGGTGCCGTAGCCGAGCACCACCCCCTGCCCAGGGATCAAATATGCTACATTGGCATCAATGATGCCCCGACTACCCCCTCGAGGAGGCAATGCCATGCTCAACAGAGATCAGTGGCGCATCCGGTGTGACGCGGCGGTCAGTGACCGCGTAGGGCGGGTTAGCGGGCAATAGCCCGCCCTACGACCTCCCAGGGTCTGCCCTGATAGAGCCGCACCCGAATCATTTTTCCGCCCATCGGCGCGATCTCTCCCACGAACTCCTATCTGGTGGGTAGAAGCGAGCAGTTGATGAAGCTGCTCAGACTTGAACCCAGTGGCCAAGATAGGAGGTTACGATGCGACCAATCAGGCGATTGATTCTGCTGATCGCTTGGCTCGCGCTGGTGGTGGCGGCAGTGCTGCTTTTCGTGGAATCGGTTTTTGCCGAGGACCCCACCCCGGGTCGGCCGGATTGCCGAGAGTTGATGACGGCGATGCTGAATACCACCCTACGCCGCTCCGGGGGCGGCGGGTCGGAGTGCTTCCAAACCTACCTGGCATCCCCAGGGCACCTGAAACTCGACGTCGCCGTGCCGGATCCCGCTGCGGCCGAACCGCGGCTCGACTTTTTCGGTCGGCTCTGTGAGTCGGAGGGCGCCGGCGACGGCTACCGAACCATCGAGAATTCGGCGTCGACGCTGTGGATCGAGATTCGGGAACCGGGAGACTTCGCGTTTTGCGTTGTCGCTCAAGACCCCGGACTGCGACTGGCCGAGTACAAGGTCAGGATTGCTTTCCTGGAAGGTATGGCGCAAAAAGGCGGCGACCCGGCAGAGGCCGAGCCGGACCCCGATCCGCTGGTCTACCCCGGGAGCCGCGCGTTCGACGAGCTGTGCCGATCCGGGGAAGTCGACGATCATGGCGACACCAGGCGTTGTGGTACGCCGGTCGAGATCGGGCATGTTTCCAGCTTCAGCGGTGAGCTCTCCAACGATTGGGGCGATGATGAGGACTATTTCACGTTTTTCATCGACGGAGAGCTTCGCCCGACGCTGGAGATCCGAATCACCGCTGAGGAGGGCGGTGTGGTTGGAGAGCTGTACGATCGGCGCGGCTATCGGCTGGCGGGGGACGGCGGCGTCGGCGACGGGACGGAAGTCCGGATGGTCAAGACCCTCGCCGGCCCGGCTCAGTACTACGTCCGGGTCCAGGGAGGTCCCGATCGGACCGCCGGACGGTACCGTCTCTCGATCCAGGTGTTGAGCGCCCTTTCCCCCGGTTCGGGATAAGGGGAGAGCTGCACCGGCCCATCAGACGCAGGGGCGGCCCACCGTGGCCGCCCCTGCGCACCACCACCGAGATCGCCCCAACCAAGGGTATGAATGGTCGTTCTAGCGAATGAACGGGGGGATTTTCCGAGCACCACCCCCTGCTCAGCGAAATAGGTCCGGAGTCGAACCCGGAGTGATCAGCCGGCTCCTGGCTACTCGGCTCAGCTCGGGTTGCGGTCGCGGCTACCAGTCCAGGTCGAGCTCATCGAGGGAATTGACGGTGAGGGACTGGTCCAGGAGGTCGTGCAGCCGGGAGAGATCGTCGATCTTTTCCAACGCTTCGACGAAGGCAGCCGGCGGTGAGCCGAATCGGTGGTTCACCACCAACACAATGGCCTCATGCACCCCCTTGGCCACTCCCTTGGCCTCCCCCCTGGCCTCCCGTTCCGCCAACGCCTCGTCCCAGGTGATCACCATGTCGCTAACCTCCTTGTTGGCTTCCCGTTCCAGCTCGGCTTGGAAGCGCTTCTCGTCGTCCGCCTTCAATTCTACATAGATGTCGACGATCTTGGCCAGCACGAACCGCTGCGCGTCGTCGACGTCCGCACGGCTGACCGCACGCAGGCACCGGAGCTTCTGCTCCACCTGGTCCCAGAGCTTGGAGCGCATCCGGAGCCCAGAGGGCGGCTCATGTTAGCCCAGGGCGTGAGCCCTGGGTTGGCGCGCAGCCTGATCCGGAGCCCAGAGGGCGGCTCATGTTAGCCCAGG
>JAAEQG010000747.1 GCA_024231775.1 bacterium | reverse complement strand
GTTGACGGCGTGCAAGAGCACCACGCCGTCCGCGCGGGTACAGAACCAGGTCCAGCTACCGATACCTCGCTCAGCCGGAGTCGAGACGGTTGCGTCGCCCGCCTTAGACACCAGCGGGGGCGGCACACTTGGGCTTTCCGCGCGGTCTTTGATTACGCTGGCCTTCAATCGCCAGCCGGACATTACCTCCAGTTTCGCGGCGTTCAAGGCGGAGGAAGCCCGCTACGATTTCTTCTATGCCTCCCACGACGCGCTGACGCCGCGCTTTCGCATGTCCAACACTCTTGAGGAATCGCGCACACCGGACGCAGAGACCGGCGATCGAATCGGGGCACGGTCCCGCGAACACACCATCGAAGTCGGCGTGGATAAGCAGTTTTTCGACACCGCGACGCTGAGCGTAGCCACCGGATTGGACTCGCGGACGGACGAGGAAGATACCGCCAACCAACCATTCCTCTCGGCCAGCGTGCGCTATCCGCTTTGGGGATCGCGTGAGAAGCTGGAACGAACCAGCGAGGACATTTTCCGCCAGAACGAGCTGAACGATGCCCAGCTAGACTACATCAAGCAGGTCCGGAACAGGCTGGAAACAGCCATGAAGATCTTCTACGAGGTCCTGGAGCTGCGCGAGCGCGTCGAAGCCGGACAGCGCTGGCAAGGTGACCTGCGGTCGCTCGCTGGGCGACTTGAGGAGGTCCTGGGGCGCGATCTGGCCAGCGACCGGCGGCGGGTGGAGGCGGAGTTGGCCCGGGTGAACGCCGAGGTGCGGAATATTGCCGGTCGCCATCGCGTTGAGCTTGCGCGTTTGAAGTACGCTTGCGGCATCCCGTACGACACCGACCTGGAACTCGACCGGGGGTCCTTCAATCCGTTCGAAGGTATGGGTCATGAGGAACTGCTCCAGATCAGCATCGAGACCGACCCGGAAATCGCCACCCTACGCAATGCCATGCGCAACGCGGAGGTGCAGCTCGACTTGGCACGGCGAGGCAAGTGGGACATAGCCCTGCTCCTGGAGGGGAAGAACCGGTTTCGCGGACACGATTCGGCAAGAGGCTACACCGACTGGTCCGTTGGGGCGGGGCTGGAGGTAAGTGCTGTCGATCCGCGGGTGACCGGCAGCCTGCTGCGCCAAGCCAAAGCAAGCATCGCCCGCTTCAATAAAGCCATCGCGGCGCGGGCGAGCTTGATCTACGCCGACACGCTCGAGCCACTCATTCGCATCGACACGCTCAGCGCCAGTCGCGATGAGCTGACCGCCAACCTCAGACGTTTCCAGGACGATTACGACAGGGGCGTGGACGAGTTCGTCTCCGGGAGTCTCAGTATCGACAATCTGCTCACCCGCCGTCAGACGATCTTCGACCAGGAGGATCAAATCGCCGAACTCACGAACTACGTGGGCGCGAACGTCGCCGAACTCTGCTCCGCAACCGGGAAGTTCTTCGAGCTACTGAGCGTTTCACCGGAGTAGTGGCTCATTGAGAAGCCGCCGTACATCGCGGGGCGCTCCCTGTGGGGAGGTTAGATGCATCCGCCCCCACTCTCTGCTACATGGAGGACGGGGTACCTGGGCAATCGCTTTGCCACGGTCTGGTGGCTCAACGTCGCGATGTGCGCGCCCGCCCGCCGGTCAGTAACCCAGCCAGGGCCTCGACGGTTCGTGCGGTGGCCCCCTGATTCTCGCGGACGACGCTGCGAGCCCGCTTGCCCGCTTCGCCGGGGTCTGACACTAGCCGTCGGACCACCGCAGCCAGCTCGCCGGGGGTGCTCACCGCGTAGAGGGCTTGTCGGTCCGCGAGACGGTCGACGGGCATCCGGAAGTTATCCATGTGCGGTCCAACAATGATCGGCTTGGCCAAGGCGGCGACCTCCATCGGATCCGAACCGCCCATGGGGACCAGGGACCGGCCAACGAACACCGCCCGGGCCAGCGTGTAGAGCTTGCGGAGTTCGCCCATCGTATCGCCGAGGAAGACGGCGCGCTCCGCCGGTGTGGTGGCTGGCGAACCATCAGGGCGCTCGCTGCGGCGCACGCAATCGAATCCGCCACGTCGGACCAGGGCGGCGACTTCGTCAAAACGCTCCGGCTTGCGCGGGACGATCGCCAGCGATATCGCGTCGCCCCCCTCAGCAATCAACCGTTTATGCGCTTCGAGAATCAGAGCCTCCTCCCCCGGACCGGTGCTGCCGCACACCCACAGCGGGCGATCCGTAGGCAGGCCGAGCGCCGCAGCCAGCGCCTCCGCGCCCGGAACCGAGTCGGTGATCTCCGCGGTGTCCCACTTGAGCGAGCCGGCAAGCTCGACATTCTCCGGCGGCGCCCCCAAGCGGCGGAACCGCTCCGCGATGGTCTCGTCCTGGGCACCGACCCAGGCGAGCTCCGCGAACATGCTCCGAGCGAATCCGCCGAGCCAGGACATCCGGGTAGCACTCCGCTCGGTGAGCCGGCCGTTCACCACCGCCACGGGAACGCCATGGTGGCGGGCCAGACGCAGCAGATTCGGCCATAGCTCCAACTCGACGAGCACCAGCAGGGAGGGTTTGACGCGGTCAAAGGCCCGGCCCATCGTCCAACTGAAGTCCAGCGGGTAGCGGAACACGCGCTCGGGAGGGTACAGCCTGCACGCCCGGGCGTACCCGGTGTCCGTCGTGGTAGAGACAACCAGTTCGGACCCCGGAATGGCTTCTGCCAGCCCCTGGGCCAGCGCCGGGGTGCAGTTGACCTCGCCCAGCGAGACGGCGTGGATCCAGATCCGCGGACCCTGTGGTTGGGGGAGGTGAAGATGGCCGCAGCGCTGTCGCCAACCGCGACGGTTCTTCCGCTGCACGACCATCTGGTAGAGCAGCACGGGGAGGTAGCCCACCCCGGCGATCAGATAGGCGATGTTTGTCAGCCAGACCATGGGATCGTGATCGTAGTGCTTTTCCAGATACTTGCCACCCGCCGCCGGCTGGCGAGACGCGGGCCGCTACGAGAACCGGGTTGTCAGACAGAACCTACTCGGTGAGATCGTGCTCGAAGATCACGAGGTTGTCGTGGTGCTGGCTATCCCAGCGCAGGCCGATGATGTTGGCGCCCTGGGTGATGGCGGTGTGGAGCATGGGGCGATGCCGGTTGTAGCATTCAAACCGGACGAACTCGTATCCCTGTTCGGTGGCCCAGGACTTGTGGGCTTCCATAAGCTGCGAGGCGAGGCCCATGCGCCGGCAGTCGGGCAGCACGCCACATAACCAGGTGAAGTGCGTGTCCGGCTTCAATTCGAGGGCGGTGAGGAAGGCGACGGGTTGCTGATCCAGCTGAGCGATGAGCAGGAGCGTGTTCCGCCGGCCGTCGAACCGGCGCTCGAACGAAGCCGCGTCGCGCGGCGGGGTGAAGACCTGATTATGCAGGTCGGCGACGAGCTCGAGCTCACCCAAGCCGACCGGGATGATTTCGGCGTTGGCCATACGTACCTGTGCGAACCTCCGACCGGATCCTACCAGACGGGCTGGGATGGAGCGAGGGCTTCCGTCCGGATTGGGAGCACACCGGAAGACGCCGCGGTGTGGGGCCGGACGTGGCCGTGTGGAACGTGCCCAGGCTTTACATTGGGGTATGCTTCGTGCTATGGTACACCGCCCCGGGAGGGACGTCGGCGCGGTCGCCCTGCCGGACGAGCACGACGGAGCGTTGCTCGACCCTGATGCACGGAGGTTCCCCAGACTGTGTTCCTTAGACACCTTAGAATCCACGGTTTCAAGAGCTTTGCGGACAAGGTCGAGTTCGACTTTGGCCCGGGGATCACCGGCATCGTCGGCCCGAACGGTTGTGGCAAGAGCAACGTCGTGGACGCCTTTCGCTGGGTGCTGGGGGAGCAGTCCGCCAAGTCGCTGCGCGGGCGCCAGATGCAGGATATGATCTTCAACGGATCGGAGTCGCGGCGTAGCGCGAGCATGGCCCAGATCGAGGTGGTGTTCGACAACGCCGACCGCACGCTCCCGTTGGACTGCGACGCAGTGTCCGTCATGCGCAAGCTCTACCGCTCCGGGGAGAGCGAGTACCTGCTGAACAAGGAAAGCGTTCGACTGAAGGACGTACGCGAATTGTTCATGGACACGGGGATCGGGACGGAAGCCTACTCGGTGATCGAGCAGGGGAAGGTGGACCTGCTGCTGCGGGCGAGTCCGACGGAGCGGCGTTCGATCTTCGAGGAAGCGGCGGGAATCAGCCGCTACAAAGCCCGACGCCGCGAGGCTGAGCGCAAGCTGGAGCGCACCCAGCAGAACCTCCTGCGGGTGAACGACATCATCGAGGAGGTTGAGCGTCGGCTGCGCAGTGTCAAGCTGGCGGCGGGGAAGGCCCGCAACTTCCAGGCGTACGAAACCCAGTTGCGCGAGTTGCGCTCCCGGTTCTCGATGGCGGAGTATCATCGGCTTAGCGCGGGGATCGGGCAGCACGAAGCGCTGGAGCGTTCGGAGACCGATCGCACCGTGCAGATTCGGACGCAGATCGACCACGACGAAGCAACGATCACGAAGCTGGGCGCAGACACCGATCGGGTTACCGAGCAACTGGCGAGCACGGAGAACGAGGCTGTTCGGGTGACCGCCGAGGCTTCGGCGCTGGAGGAGCGCATCGTCGCAGCCCGGCGACGCATGGCCGAGCAGGGCGAGATTCTCGAGAAAGCCGAGGGCCAGCAGGCGCATTTCGAAGCACGGGTCGCGGAGATCGGCGAGGAGGTCACTCAGCTTCAGAATCGCGCCACCGAGTATGAACGCCAAGCAGAGGCGCAGCGGGAGACTATCGACCGGCTGAATCGCGAGGATCAGGGGATGGCCCGCGATCTCGCCCAGACGCAGGCGGTGGCTGAGGACGTCAAGGCGGGGATCGTCGAATTGCTTCGCCAGACCTCACGCTTGCACAACGAGATCACCACGCTCGAGCAGCACGCGGAAACTCTGGCGGGCCAGCGTGGGCGACTGGAGGATCGCGACGCGGAGATTGCCCGCGAGCTGGAGGATCTGCTGCAGACCCGAGCCTCACTGGAGAGCCGGATCGGTGAGCTGGAGCAGTTGATCGAGGCGGAAACCCATCGCCTGGACGAGAAGAAAAACGATGCGTCGCGGGTGGAGCACATGCGTCACGAACTGGCCGACAATTTGGCCAGGCTGAAGGAAGAGCGCAGCGGTCTGGTCTCCCGGCGCCAACTGCTGAACGATCTCGAAGGGAAGATGGAGGGGGTCGGGGCAGCGGTCCGCAAGCTGCTGCACGACCGGGTCTCTCCGGAGACGACCGAGGCACTCGGCTCGATTCGGGGGATCGTCGCGGATCTGTTCGACGTGGACGTCGTCCACGCCGCCATCATTGAAGCCGCCATCGGCGAGCTGGATCAATTGTTGGTCGTGGAAGACAGCCGGGCGTTCCTGGCGGACACGGAGCTGTTGAATGATCTGGCGGGGCGGTTGACTGCTGTCTTTCTCGACCGGGTCCCACCGGTGGTCAATGTGCGGGACTTCTCGTCGCAGGAGGGGTATGTAGCCCGGGCGTTGGAGCTGGTGCAGTTTCCTGATTCGCTGGAGCACCTGGCGGCCCACGTTCTGGGTAAGACGATCATGGTCGAAACCATGGCGGCGGGTTTGCGCCTGGCGGACACGGACACCGAGGGACATCGGTTTGTCACCCTGGGCGGGGAGGTTATCGAACCGACCGGTTGCATCAGCCTGGGGCCGACGGCTACTGGCGTGGGGCTGATTTCGCGAAAGAGCGAATTGCGCACGATTGACGCTCGGATCGAGGACGTTACCTCGCGGGTCGAGCGGCTCGACGATCAGCTCAACCGCACCGCTGCCGAGGCGGGACACCTGGCCCAGGTGCAGCAGGAGCTGCGCACGGCGATCTACGAAACGCACACCGCCAAGGTCGAGGCGGGGGCGGCGCTGCAGAACGTGGCGGAGTCCATCCGGCGGCTGACCGCGGAGCAACCGTTGGTCGTCGGGGAGGTTACTTCGCTGGGGCAGCAGATTTCCGAAGCGGGCAGCAAGCGCAGCGCCAACCACGAAGATCTCGACCGATTGGGCGAAGCCCAGTCCACCCGCGAGGAGGAGGTGGCCAGCTATCAACAGCGGTTGGACGAGATCGTCGCGGAACGACAGCGGCTGGCGGTGCGGCTGGTGGAGGCCCGGGTCACCGACGGCCAGCTCGGGGAGAAGCGTGCGGCGGTAACCGATTCGATGGCGGGGCTGCGCCGGGCGATGGATGAGGCTCGGCAGGGGGCTTCGTCCGCGGCGGGGGACCTGGCGGACTGCGCGGCGCGGATCTCCGAGTCCGAGACGATCGTGCTGCAAGGTGGCGAAGCGCAGGCGGAACTGGGCTTGCGCAAGGACCGACTTGAAGCCGAGGCTCTGCAACTGCGTCGGTCGCGGGATCTGGTGCGGGTTGAGAGTGAAGAACTGAGCATCAGCGTTCGGGAGCTACGTGCGGAACTGGAGGAGGTGGAGGAGCAGTTGCACGCCCACCAGATCGAGCTCGGGGCGTTGCGGGTTCGACGCGAGGATCTGACCACGCGAGTGGCGGATGAACTGGCGATCGATCTGGCGGAGGCGTATGCCGCTTACGAACACACCGACGAGGACTGGGAAGCCATCGAGAATCGCATCGCGGAACTGCGGCAGAAGATCGATCGCCTGGGCAACGTGAACCTGGACGCCATCTCCGAGCAAGAGGAACTGGAAGAGCGATGCATGTTCCTCACCACGCAGCGTGACGATCTCGAGACGTCACATCGTCAGTTGGAGCAGTTGATCGATAAGCTGAATCGGGAGTCGCGCGAGCGGTTCCTACGAGCCTTCTCCGCCATCCGCGAGAACTTTCAGGACCTGTTCCGCAAGCTCTTCGGCGGAGGCAAGGCCGACATCCTCCTCGAAGACCCCAACGACCCCCTGGAATGTGGGATCGAGATCATGGTCCGCCCGCCGGGCAAGGAGTTTCAGAGCCTGCTGCTGCTCTCCGGCGGCGAGAAGAGCATGACCGCGATTGCTCTGGTGATGAGCATCTTCCGCTCGCGTCCCTCGCCGTTCACCATTCTGGACGAGGTGGACGCGGCGTTGGACGAAGCCAACAACGTGCGGTTCAACAATATCGTGCGGGATTTTCTGGACCGGTCGCAGTTCGTGGTCATCACCCACTCGAAGCGCACGATGAACATCGCCGACCATATGTACGGCGTGACCATGCAAGAGCCGGGGGTGTCCTCGCTGGTCAGCGTGAAGTTCGAGCACGAATCGTCCCCCGCGGACGACCTGTCTGACGCCGTGGCGTAGGCCCTTCCCCGCGGTACGCCGATGCGGTCGAACTCCCGTTCGACTACTCGATCAGCAGATCGACTCCGGGTTCTCCCGTCTCGTCATTGACATAAGTGGAAATGGTCACCGTCGCTCCGCACTCGAAGGGGTAGGTTCCCTCGTCCTTCGTGAAGACGTACGGGCCGAACGAGGTTACCGCCTGGTCGCCCACAATCGGCGCCGAGGCGACCACGGTGACTTGCACCTCGATCGACTCGGGGCAGGCAAACTCGAACGCCAGCTCGAACGGCCCGACGGGGAACGTGCCCGGTAGCGTCTGGGTTTCGCCATCGGGATAGGTGAGGTCGATGGCCACCTTGGCCCAGAGCGAAACGGAGGAGCTGACGAAATCCGGAAGCTGGGCACCAGCCGCCGCCATCGCCTGGCTGCGCGTGATCGTGTTGGTGATCTTGAGTCCGAGGGCCTCCTCATCGTCGTACTCGACGCCCTCAGGCGGGACGATCTCGCTGAAGGCGTCGCCGTCCTCATCCGCGAGGTTGTCGAGTTGATTGAGCACGCCGCCGGGAGGGGCGCCGCCGCCCACGCCACAGCCCACCAGACCGCACATTCCCATGAGGATCAGAACCAAACTCAGATGCCTTGGCATATTGCTGTCTCCTGCTCAATGCTGTTTGCTTCTCGGCTGCCGCCAGCCGACCATCGCCCATTCGTCAGGTCTTCATCGACCATGGCGGCGTCAGCCGTTAGCTGCCGAACGGCCCCTGCAACGTTATGGGCCACGGAGTGACCAGGCAACTCCTGGCGAGCTCCGGGGGGACGTCTCAGACTGAATCGTCCCAGCAGGCCGCTGCGGTTGGGGCAGGGCAGGTCCGATCGCGTTGACCGCCGTGCCGGCGTTGGTACAATCTGGTTTGGCCAAATCGGGTTATCCTGTCGGATCGCCTATCGACGGCAGGACTCGGTCCGTGGCGGCGTACCCAAGTGGACTAAGGGAGCGGATTGCAAATCCGCGATTCGTGGGTTCGAATCCCACCGCCGCCTGTCCTGGTGAAGTCGCCCTGGAAGGTGCGGAACGCGAATAAGCGGCGTTCTTGAGGCCTTCTGGGGCGTTTCGCTGTTCAGCTCCGACCACCGTGTTGGGTGCATCGGACTGAACCGAATCGCACCATTCTGTGCAGTCTTGCGCCGGGCGATTCGCCGCCGGTTGGATCGACGCATCATCGGTGCCTGTCCGCCGCGAAGTCTCCCAACCAGAGCCGGACACGCGCCTGCCCTGTTCCCTGCTAGATGATACGCGCAATCAGTACTAGCTCCGGACAGCGCCGCGCCCCATTGCCTCGCCGTCGCATCACCTCGCCTCCCCACACTCCGGACACACGCCCGATGTGTTGCCCCTCAGGTTGTACCCGCACGCTTGGCAGCACCCCGCCGGCGGTCTCTGGTCGCAACGCCACAGCCAGGCTGTAAAGAGGAAAACACGCATGATAGAAACACGAGTGGAATCCGAATCCCCGCGGACCCGGCGGCATTCCATCCGCTCGGTAGGGACACCGCGTGTGAAAGCGTGTGATACACGGCACCCTCTTCCGACGGGTAGAAGTACCAGTGCGGGGGGAACCCGAAGAGGTGTCGACGCCCGAAGCTGAGGACTCCCTCTGCCACCATAAAAGACCATCCGCCATAGTGCCCGAAGCGGTACGACATGGTGAAAACCCACAGCCCAAGCGTGCCCGCACAGAGAGCGAGCCCGGTCCACTTGGCGACGCGGCGGGCTCGGGATGGTCGGTCGTAGGGCAAACCGACATCGTACCGCCCGGAGTGCGGGATCGGTAGCGCGGCTGCCGTTGACCACGCTTGCGGGCTTGAATTGGGCATCGCGATTCGCTACGCTGGCTGGACAGGTCGCGGTGGTTGTGCGGGAGACAGCCCGTTGGACAAACTGGGAATTGGACAGAGAGAGACGCCTGCGGGCGGGCTCTCTCTTTTTTGCCCTTGGCAGATAGCGCCCCGGAACGCGGTGACTGGG
This sequence comes from bacterium, assembly GCA_024231775.1. Classification (GTDB taxonomy): domain Bacteria; phylum Planctomycetota; class Phycisphaerae; order UBA1845; family UBA1845; genus JAAEQG01. The sequence continues at coordinate 1,154 of JAAEQG010000747.1, read as the reverse complement.
CATAACGTCTCCATCAAGAGGAGGATGCACTGATGAAGACCGTGGCACTGATGCTGGTGACAGCCTGCTTGTTGGGGGCAACTTCGGCGCTGGCACTTCCCGGCGATTTCGATGGCGATGGCGATATCGACCTGAATGACTACACCAACTTCGAGGCTTGCTTCGAAGGACCGGGAGTAGGTACAAGTGCCGGCTGCGATGCCGGTGACATGGACGTCGACAGCGACGTGGACATGTGGGACGCGGTCACGTTCACCACTGCATTCACCGGCGGGGCCAGACGTGCCCTGCCAAGCAGCATCTTCACTGTTGATCTGTTGCCTACCTCGAGCACGACGGTCAATGCAGGTGGGAGCGTCAGCTACGAGATGGTCGGCACGCTCAGCGGTGACCCGTCTCTGGGGTTGGCCTCGTGGGGCATCGACCTTCGTTCGAGTTATTCGATTGCGGGAGGGTTACCGCAGGCTTCGCCCGGACCTGAAATGAGCAGCTTCATTCTTCCGGAGGGTTTGACGAATCCCGCCGGGTACGGCGGAACGCCCATCGCTAACAACTGGCTGGCCCAAATCGGAGGCGGACAGAACACTATTGGCAATACGCCAGACAACGCGCCGTATCCCATTGGCCAAGTGGTTATGGGGATCGGATTGCCCTCGGTGATCCTGGCCACCGGCGTCGCCAACTTGCCGACTGTTCCCGGAACCTATCAGCTTGAGATTTCCGACTTGTTCGCCGGCGTGATAACCAGCGGGACGGGTGCTCCGCCCCCTGCCTTCTACGGCGTGGACGCTGCGGTTAGCGTTATCGGCTCAGCAAGCTTCGACATCGTAGTGGTGCCCGAACCCGCTACGATGGCGCTGCTCGCCTTCGGCGGTCTGCTCGCGGTCAGGCGGAGGCGGTAGCACATCGAACACCAGGCTCTAGCACCGACAACGGCACCAGCAGTGTCGTGCTAGTCCTCCGCAGCCAGCGTGACGCTGTTCTGCTTCGCGTTGTGTCCCTGGTGAACAACCAGGTGGTACGCCGGTTCCGCGCGGATTTGCGCGTCGGAGTAGTCCTCGCCCGAGTTGTTCGTTACACGCACGAAGCCGTCGAACGACATGGTCTCTTCGTCCGGATCGCTGACGCAGACGTAGTCGGCTGACCAGGTGATT
>JAAEQG010000746.1 GCA_024231775.1 bacterium | reverse complement strand
GGGTTGCCCCGGACCGCTACCGTCCTCTATCACGGCGATCACGTCACCAACCAGTACGGTATCCCCGGCGCTTCCCGTTCGAGACGCCATGCGGCCGCCGCGCGGCGAGGGAATCGTCAGCGCGGCTTTGTCCGTCTCCACGTCGACCAGTGGTTCATCTTCTTGAATCGTGTCCCCAGCCTCGACGTGCCACTTGAGAATCTCGCCTTCGTGAATGCCCTCACCAAGGTCCGGTAGTTTGAACTCGTACACGGTGCTCTCCTATGTGGAACGGGTCTTCCCGCCTGTCACTGACCGGCCGGAAGTCTGGTCCCACACGACTAGAAGTCGATGGTTTCCTCGATCGCCCGGCGGATCTGGCCTTCGGTGGGGAGGTACATCGATTCCCGCCCGAAGTACGGCACCGTGACGTCGTAGCCGGTGACCCTTCGCACGGGGGCCTCCAGGTACATCAGCGCTTTGTCATTGATCGTGGCGATGATCTCCGATGCCGGACTGAACGACTGCGGAGCCTCCTGCACCACCACGCATCGCCCCGTCTTCTCCACCGAACCGGCGAGAGTGTCGCCGTCCATCGGGGAGATCGTCAACAGGTCGATCAACTCGATGCTGGTACCGCGCTGCTGATGAACCTCCTCGACCACGCGACGCGTCGGCCGCATCATCGCTCCCCAGGAGATAACCGTCAGGTCGCTTCCCTCTTGGACAATCTGCGCCCTCCCGATCTCTATCGTGTGCTCCTCTTCACTCACCTCTTCACGGAACGCCCGGTACGATTGTTTCGGCTCCATGAATACCACCGGATCCGGATCGCGAATGGCTGAAACCAGCAGAGCCCGCGCGTTTCCCGGAGTGGAGGGTATGACCACCTTCACGCCGGGGATGTGTGCGTAGGTGGCCTCATGGCTCTCGGAATGGTGCTCCAGGGCACGCACCCCACCGCCATATGGCATACGCACGACCAAGGGAACCGTGAATCGGCCGCGGGTGCGAGCGCGAAATCGCGTAGCGTGGCCTTCGAGTTGCCCCAGCATCAGGTACGAGAACCCCGAGAACTGCATCTCCGCTACGGGCTTCAGGCCGGCGATGGCCATGCCGATCGACGTACCCAAAATGCCGGATTCGGCGATGGGCGTGTCGATCACCCGGTCCTCTCCGTACTTCTCGCAAAGACCATCGGTGACCCGGAAGACCCCTCCGTTGATCCCGATGTCCTGTCCCAGAGCGACGACTCGATCGTCCCTGTTCATCTCCTGGTCGAGCGCCAGGTTGATCGCCTGGACCATGTTAAGCTTACGCATCGGTGGGCTCCCTCTTCAGAGCGTCGAGGAACTGGGCTCGCTGCTCCTCGATTCTGGGGTGCGGCGTTCCGAAGACATGATCGAACGGTGCGTCGGGCTTGAACGCTGTCATGGACTCGAAAGCACTGACCGCAGCCTCGATTCGCTGCTTAACCTCCGCCTCGAGCTCCGTTTGCTGGTCATCGCTCCATATGCCCTTTGCATGCAGATGGTTCTTGAACCGGGGCAGAGGATCGCGCTTCTCCCACGCCTCCAACTGCTCCGCCTCCTGATACCGGCTCGGATCGTCGGCGGTGGTGTGCATCCTCATGCGGTAGGTGACCGCTTCGATGAGCGTCGGTCCACCTCCGGAATGAGCACGGTCAAGTGCCTCCTTAGCGGCACTGTACATGGCTAGCGCGTCGTTCCCATCGACTTGCACGCCCGGGATGTCGTAGGCAATCGCCTTCTGTGCCAGGGTCGGTGAGCGCGTCTGTTTGGAGCGCGGGACGGAGATGGCCCAATGGTTGTTCTGGCAGATGAAGACCACCGGCGCCTGCCACAGCGACGCGAAGTTGAGGGCTTCGTGGAAGTCACCTTCGGACGTGGCTCCGTCCCCGAAGAAACAGAGCACCGCCGAATCCCCTTCGCCCCGCAGCTTCATGGCGTTGGCGATGCCCACCGCATGCAGGGCCTGCGCCGCGAGGATGATCGATATGGGTAGAGTCCGCTTGCCCTCGGGGAAGACGTTGCCTTCCTCGTATCCGCTGTAAACAAGCAAGGTGTTCTCGATGGGTTCCCCGCGCATGAGGCGTCCGCCCAGCTCGCGAAACGAGCCCACAAACCAGTCCTGTTCGGTCATGGCCAGCGTTGGCCCGCACACCGCCGCTTCCTGACCGGTGCACGGTGGAAACGTGCCGATGCGGCCTTGCCGCTGCAGTTTGAGCAACCGGTCATCCACCACTCGGGCCAGGACCATGGCCCGGTACAGTCGGACGAGCTGTTCCGAACTGAGGCCTGGGGCACGATCCGCGTCCAGATTGCCGAACTCGTCGAGAATCTGGAGGTGAGAGATGTTGAAAGTCCGATCACGCAGATCGAGCCCGTACGGCCCTTTTTGCCCGTTAGTCGGCGTTTCGCAGGTTCTTGTGCTCATGCAGTCATCCTCCCGTCCCTTCCCTGCCGTGACTGTGCTCGGCGGGCGACGCTACGCTTATTCCGGAAAGGTGGGTATCCAGGTTTTTCTCGGAACGAGCTTGACACGCGACCCCATATCACTAATACTAATGCGTAGTGATAGAGAAATCAAACGAGTGGAACAGCATGTTTCGTAAGACATAACCGAGAATGAAGTGACACTGTAGGTGTGCGCGGTTATAGAGGCTTCCAGGGGCGGTCGGCTGTTGCAGGGGGACCAGTGCGTTGCCGGTCAGCAAAGCTGGTGCTTGGACATCTTTTCGCACCGTGATGGTGCGGGGCGTGGGTAGGCGATGATGGTTGCGAATCAACAGGGTCAGGGCTCCAACAGTGCCCCCGAGGTCATCGAACTGGAGGAAATCGCGGTTCGCTTCTGCGGCGACTCCGGCGATGGGATGCAGCTGGCTGGTGCGCAGATGACTGATACGTCCGCGCTTTTCGGTAATGAGATCAGCACGTTGCCGGACTTCCCCGCGGAGATTCGGGCGCCGGTGGGCACCTTGGCGGGGGTCAGTTGCTTTCAGGTGAACTTTGGGGCCCACGAGCTGCGCACCCCGGGTGACCGCCTGCATGCGCTGATTGCCATGAACCCCGCCGCCCTCAAGGCCAGCATCGGCGACCTGGAGCCCGGCGGAGTCATTATTGCGGACATAGACGCTTTCACCGCACGAAACCTGACCAAAGCCGGCTATGCAGAAAGCCCATTGGAGAACCAGGATCTGGATCACTACCGGGTGTTCAAGGTTCCGATCGGCAGACTGACCGCCACCGCCTGCGCGGACCCCGGATTGGGTGAGCGGGTGATCCGGCGCTGCAAGAACTTCTTCGCCCTGGGGCTGGTTTACTGGCTCTACAGCCGTCAGATGGAGTCTACCCTTCGATGGCTCGAGCAGAAGTTTGAGAACAAGCCGGACCTGGCCCAAGCCAACATCAAGGCGCTCAAGGCGGGGTACTACTACGGTGACACGGCAGAGATATTCCCGGCCCGGTACGTTGTTCCCCCTGCCAAGATCCGCCCCGGCCGCTACCGCAAGGTCAGCGGCAACGAAGCGATGGCCCTCGGACTGATCACCGCCGCCCGTCGCGCGGGCAAGACTCTCTTCTGTGGTAGTTACCCGATCACGCCGGCGACCGACATCCTTCACGAACTGGCCAAGCACAAGAACCACGACGTTCGCACGTTCCAGGCGGAAGACGAGATCGCAGCCATAACCTCGGCCATTGGCGCCGCGTACGGCGGGGCCTTCGCCGTCACCGGTACCAGCGGTCCGGGCCTGTCCTTGAAGAGCGAGGCGCTGGGACTGGCCGTGATGACGGAGCTTCCCCTGGTGGTGATCAACGTTCAGCGCGCCGGTCCGAGTACGGGAATGCCCACCAAGACGGAGCAGTCCGATCTCAATCAAGCCCTCGGCGGGCGCCACGGTGAGGCTCCCCTGTGCGTTCTCGCGGCGGCACGGCCGGTTGACTGCTTCGACGTTGCCTTGGAGGCGTTTCGGATTGCGACGGAATTCATGACCCCGGTGATCGTGCTGATGGACGGCTATCTCGGCAACGGGGCCGAACCGTGGCGCATCCCCGAGATCGACGCCCTGCCTACCTTCGACATCAGCCACCCAACCGTCGCGGACCAGTGCGAGCCATACGGGCGCGACGAGCGGCTGGTCCGGCCGTGGATCCTGCCGGGCACGCCCGGGCTCGAGCATCGCATCGGAGGGCTGGAGAAGCGCGACGTCACCGGTGAGGTGTGTTACGAATCGGCGAACCACGAGCACATGGTGAAACTGCGCGAGAAGAAGATCGCCGGTATCGCCGCGTCCATCCCATCGCTCGAAGTGCTCGGAAGCGAGAGTGGTGACCTGCTCCTCGTGGGCTGGGGTAGCACTTACGGAGCCATCACGACCGCGGTGGAGCGTTGTCGCGCGGAGGGCTTGGATGTGTCGAGTATCCACCTGCGACACCTAGAGCCGATGCCAGGAAACCTGGGCGACATCCTGAAGCGGTTTGACCGGGTGCTAGTACCGGAATTGAATCGCGGACAACTCGTGCACCGACTGCGGGATAAGTTCCTCGTTGACGCACAGGGTTTTCACAAGGTCCAGGGGTCGCCCTTCTTGATCCGCGAGATCGAATCCGAGATCAAGAGAACGTTGAACGGAAGCAAGTTATGAGCACGCACACGGCGGATGTTCAGTTGGCTGCCAAGGACTTTGCCAGTGACCAGGATGTGCGCTGGTGTCCGGGATGCGGGGACTACTCGATTCTTGCCCAGATGAAGAAGGTCCTCGCGGATCTCGGAACCCCCCGTGAGAAGGTGGTTTTCGTTTCGGGCATCGGTTGCGCGAGTCGGTTCCCGTACTACATCGGCACGTACGGTTTCCACAGCATTCACGGCCGTGCGCTGGGCATCGCCACCGGCCTCAAGGCGACCAGGCCAGAGCTCTCGGTGTGGGCGGTGTCCGGCGACGGGGACATGCTGAGCATTGGGGGCAATCACCTGCTCCACACCATCCGCCGCAACGTGGATATCAACGTCATCGTATTCAACAACCGTACCTACGGCCTGACCAAGGGGCAGTACTCGCCCACGTCGCCGTTGGGCATGAAGACGAAATCGACGCCGATGGGGTCCATCGACTACCCGCTTCAGCCGCTCTCGGTGGCGATCGGAGCGGAGGCCACGTTCGTCGCCCGGACGGTCGATCGCAACGTTAAACATCTACAGGAGGTCCTCATGCGGGCGGCGCTCCACAAGGGCACTTCGTTCGTGGAGATCTACCAGAACTGTGTCATCTTCAACGATCACGCGTTTGACTACGCCTCGGGGAAGAGCACCAAGGACGACGCCACCCTGTATCTGGAACACAACCGCCCGCTGCTTTTCGGCAAGGACCGCAGTCAGGGAATCCGGTTCAACGGGACCCAGCCGGAGATTGTCACCTTGGGCGGCGATGTTCGGGAAGACGACCTCATCTTCCACGACGAGAAGCAGGCTGAGCCGAATCTCGCGTACCTGCTAAGCCGGATGCGTTATCCTGATTTTCCGGAACCGATGGGCGTGCTCCGCTGCGTGGAGCGCCCCACGTACGATGACCAACTCGTGGGACAGGTGGACGAAGCTATCCAAGCTCGCGGTGCTGGTCGGCTGGAGGATCTCCTGGATAACGGAGACTCCTGGGTTGTCGAGTGAGCGTGGGAACGATGGGAGACGGGAAGCCTCGAAGGAATACGCGTCAGCGCCAGGTAGTGCTGGAGGAGTTGAGGAAACTCGCTTCGCATCCGACGGCGGTAGAACTGTACGAGATTGCGCGACGCCGTTTGCCCAAGATCAGCTTGGCTACGGTGTATCGCAATCTCGAGCTACTCACCCGCATGGGCATCGCTCGGAAGCTGGAAACCCGCGGAGGCCAAGCCAGGTTTGATGGTGATTTGGATCGACACTACCACGTACGCTGCGTCAACTGCGGGCGGGTGGACGATGTCCGGGGGCTTCCGGACAATCCGGTAAATGGGGCGGTCGAGGAGGTAAGCGGCTATGACGTGCAGGGCTTCCGCCTGGAGTTTTTCGGCGTCTGCCCGGGCTGTCAGGGAAAGTTCGAGACCGAGACCGAGGATGGAGGGTTTAACCCTCAGGGGTACGAGGTCCACGAGCGCTCCGGGGATGTCTAGCCGAACGCTGTCGGGAAGTTCTTTCGGTTGCCCATTTGACAAAGTCTGCTACCCCTAATAGTATGCAATAGCGATAAGGAGAGAAAGAATGGTCGCCAGAAGGCCCCAGAGGAACACCCGTCAGCGTGCGGTTGTGCTGGAAGAGCTGATGAAGCTATCCTGTCATCCCACGGCGGTGGAACTGTACGAGATCGCTCGGGCGCGTATGCCCAAGCTTAGCCTGGGGACCGTTTATCGGAACCTGGAGCTGCTGGCGGAGAACGGTGTGATCCAGAAGCTCCAGCTCAGCGGGGCTGAGGCAAGGTTCGATGGCAATCCCGAGCGCCACTACCACGTACGCTGTACCCGTTGCGAACGAGTTGACGACGTTCACGACCTGCCTGAGGATTTCGTCAAAGGGCATATTCAGAGTCTGGCGGGGTACGACATCGTCGGCTTTCGCTTGGACTTCCGTGGCGTTTGCCCGGACTGCCAACAAGACGGATGTGGGACGGATGGCGGGGTTTCCCCCCAGGGGCAAGACTAGTGTCGTCTCCAGGGATGTAGTTGCGGTGTTCGCAGGACCGCTCCCTTACCGCCGCGGCTCGGTTTGAGGGTACGCGGCGCGGGCTTACCGAGTAAGGAGGATGTGACGTGATGGTTTCCAAGATCGAGAGTGCTTTCAACGAACAGCTCAACGCGGAGTTGTTCTCTTCTTACCTGTACCTGTCGATGGCGGCGTATTTTGAGTCACAGAACCTCAAAGGCATGGCCCAGTGGATGCGGATGCAGGTGCAGGAAGAGAACATGCACGCGATGAAGTTCTTCGGCTTCATCAACGAGCGCGGCGGCAGGGTCACCCTGGGAAAGATCAAGGAGCCGAAGACGGAATGGAGCTCGCCGCTCGAGGTGTTCGAGGACACCTGCCAGCACGAGGCCAAGGTGACGAGCTTGGTCAACGATCTGGTGGACCTGGCCATCAAGGAGAAGGACCATGCGGCGAACGGTTTCCTCCAGTGGTTCGTCACCGAGCAGGTGGAAGAGGAAGCTACGGTGCAGGAGATCAGAGACAAGCTCAAGCTCGTGAGTGACAATCCCGTCGCGATGTTCATGATCGACCAGGAGTTGGGCCAGCGCCCGGTTCCGCCGGCGCCGACGGCCCAGGCCTGAGTGGTTTTCCGGATGGACGGTATATAGCGGAACTTGACCATGCTGGACTGAAGGCAAGGTTCAACGGTTCGACAACAGCGCAAAGGAGATATGACCATGAAGAAGTGGAAGTGTGTTTGCGGATACATTCATGACGGAGATGAGGCCCCCGGGTGTTGCCCCAAGTGCGGAGCAAGCGCGGACAAGTTTACCGCTCTGGATGACAAGGCTGCAGGGCTGGTGGAGCGTTCGCGACACACGAACTCCCTTCATTGCCGGCTGGTGAATCTGGGGCGCAAGATGGAGCAGGTCTGTAAGGACGGTATTGAGGACAACCTCGATCCGGGCTGCGTGAAGGTCTTTGAAAGGTCGTTGGCCCACAGCTATGAAATCATGAAGCTGGCGATGACCGAGATGCAGGGCCACATCGCCAAGGGTAAGTGGGGCTAGCTGTCCCCGTACTGGCAGCGGTCACTTCACGGCGAGAGTGGGCTTCAAAGGAGAAGGTCGGGGGGGATCAGTAGGCCGTCAATCTACACTGCTCAGGCGTTGGCCCTCGAGGTTGCATGCTGACGCCGAACCACGCTGAGTAAGCTGGGTTCATGAGGAGGGTTGACGGCTATGCGGAGCAGGTACGTATTCACTGTGGACGATAGGAAAAGGAGATAATCGACCATGTCTACGCTGGTAACCAAGGAAGCGCCGGATTTCACGGCCCAAGCAGTTCTGCCGAGCAACGAGTTCGGTGAGTTGAGTCTGTCGAAGTTCCGGGGCAAGTACGTGGTGTTGTTCTTCTACCCATTGGACTTTACGTTCGTCTGCCCTTCGGAGATCATCGCGTTCGACAAGTCGTTGGCCAAGTTCAAGGAGAAGAACGCCGAGGTCGTGGGCGTTTCGGTGGACTCTCACTTCACGCACTTGGCGTGGAAGAACACCCCGCGCGATAAGGGCGGGATCGGCAACGTGCAGTATCCGCTGGTGGCGGACATCACCAAAGAGATCGCCCGAGCTTACGGCGTGCTGCTCAACGAGTCGGTGGCTTTGCGCGGGCTGTTCCTGATCGACAAAGAGGGAGTCGTTCGCCACGCCCTGATCAACGATCTGCCCCTGGGGCGCAATGTGGACGAGGCTTTGCGCGTTCTCGACGCCCTGCAGTTCAGCGAGAAGCACGGCGAAGTGTGCCCGGCGAACTGGCGGGAGGGCGAAGAGGCCATGAAGCCGACGGCGGATGGTGTGGCGAGCTACCTGGCCAAGCACGCGAAGTAGCCTTGGGCCGGGCGGTGGACGGTTTCCGCGGCAGGAGCGGCTAGTTCAGTTGCCCGTGGCCATCATGAATGTGGCGTCACCCACCAAGGGCGACGCTACAGAGTAGGTGCTTTCCGGGGGAAGGGATGCCGTAGCCCGCGCGGGAGCGGTACCAGGGGAATACGTTTACGCCGAACGGAGTGCATGAAGATGAGCAGTGTGAAGGGAAGCAAGACGGAGAAGAACCTCCTGGCCGCCTTTGCCGGTGAGTCCCAGGCCAGGAACCGTTACACCTACTTCGCCAGCAAGGCGAAGAAGGAGGGCTTCGTCCAGATTGCGGACATCTTCGAGGAGACCGCCAATCAGGAGAAGGAGCACGCCAAGCGGTTCTTCAAGTTCCTGGAGGGCGGGGACGTGGAAGTGACGGCGGCGTTCCCCGCTGGGGTGGTCGGCAGCACGGCGGAGAATCTCAAGGCGGCAGCCGGAGGTGAGCACGAGGAATGGGAGAGCATGTATCCGGAGTTCGCCGCGACCGCCCGGGAGGAGGGTTTTGCCGCCGTGGCGCAGGTGTTTGAGGCTGTCGCCGTGGCGGAGAAACAGCACGAAAAGCGCTACCTCGGTGTGCTGGCGAATGTAGAGGCGGACACGGTCTTCAAGAAGAAGGAGAAGGTCGCCTGGCGGTGCCGGAACTGTGGCTACCTCCACGAGGGCACCGAGGCGCCGAACTCGTGTCCGGCGTGCGCCCACCCCCAGGCGCATTTTGAGTTACTGGCTGAGAATTGGTGATCAGCCGATCCGGGCGGCGGAGCAAGGGCACCGCGCACAGCGTTCAACTGTCGGTCAGGAGATGTAGATCATGCCACGAATTCCAACCGTAGATCGTACCAAGGTGCCGGAGGGCACCAAGGCAGTCCTCCAGCAGATCAAGGCGAAGTTCGAGCGCGTGCCGAACATCTTTGCCAGCGTCGCGCATTCGCCGGCGGCGCTGAACGCCATGATGAGCATGTTCGGCGCCCTGGAGGAAGGATCCCTGGCGGGCCAAGCCCACGAGGCAATCGCGCTGCGGGTGGGCGAGATTCACGGCTGCGCTTACTGCACCGCCGCTCACACGGCCAAGGCCAAGATGATGGGTGTTACGGATGAAGACACCATTTCCTTCCGCAAGGGCGAATCCGCTGACTCGAGAGTAAGGGCGCTTCTGAGCTTGGCCACCGCCGTAGTGGAGAGGCGCGGACAGGTGTCGGACGGCGAGATCCAGGCGGCCCGCGACTCCGGATTGTCCGACGCGGAGTTGCTCGAGGCTGTGGCGATCGTCGTGCTGAACACGTTCACCAACTACGTTAACGCCTTGGCGCAGACGAAGGTGGATTTTCCCCCGGCACCGTCGATCGACTAGGTAATGGGCGCAATGCTGAGGTATGTGCATATCCAGACGAACATTCTGCAGGTGCATTGCGAGACTGCTCCCCGCCGTCGTGGTTCTGGGGATGGCCGGGCCAAGCAGTAGCCAGGGCCACGAAGGTGGCGGGAACATGCTTGAATCAGCGGACACCTCTGCCAGTGCTGCCAAGAAACAGCCCCCACCTGTTCACCTGAACCGGCTTGCGGAGGAGACCAGTCCGTACTTGTTGCAGCACGCTCAGAATCCGGTGAACTGGTATCCTTGGGGTGAGGAGGCCCTGAGTCGCGCGCGGCGAGAGAACAAGCCTATCTTCCTGTCGATCGGGTACTCTGCCTGTCACTGGTGCCACGTCATGGAGCGGGAGTCGTTTGAGGATCCCGAGGTCGCGAAGGTCCTCAACGCGCACTTCATCTCTATCAAGGTCGATCGCGAAGAACGGCCGGATCTGGATGAGATCTACATGACCGCCGTGCGACTGATGACCGGCGGCGGAGGGTGGCCGCTCAACGTGTTCCTGACGCCCGACCTCAAGCCGTTCTATGGCGGAACCTACTTCCCCCCTGACGACCGTTATGGTCGACCCGGGTTTGGGAGGCTCTTGGGGCACATTGCGGAGACCTGGAGTAAGGACTCCGAGGATCTTCAACGCAGCGCCGACGAACTGACTCGCACGCTCAGGGACGTTGTTGGCCGTGGCGCAGTATCGTCCGGGGCGGTCGATTCGGAGATTCTGGCGCGGGCGGTGCAGGAACTGAAGCGGGCTTTCGACTCGCAATGGGGTGGATTCGGCCAGGCGCCGAAGTTCCCGCCCAGTGGAGCCATCGGGGTCTTGCTACGCCAACATGCGCACACCGGCGACGAGAAACTGTTGCAGATCGCCGCTGCGACGCTTGACCGGATGGCCTATGGGGGGATGTACGACCAGCTAGGCGGTGGATTCCACCGCTACTCCACCGATCGTCGCTGGCTGGTGCCCCACTTCGAGAAAATGCTCTACGACAATGCTCTTCTCGCCCGGGCCTACCTGGAAGCCTGGCAGGTGACCGGCAGTGACCTCTATCGTCGAATCGCCCGCGAGACCCTCGACTATGTACTTCGCGATATGACCGACCGGCGCGGTGGTTTTCATTCCTCCGAGGATGCGGATAGCGAGGGAGAGGAGGGCAAGTTCTTTGTGTGGCGTCCGGCTGAGATCAAGGGACTCCTTGGTGAGCAGGAGGGCACCTTATTCTGCGAATACTACGGTGTCACCGAGGCCGGCCACCTTGAAGGCCGCAGCATTCTCCACGTTCCGCAGGATCCTGCGGAGTTTGCCCGCGCGAGGGGGATTTCTCTGACGCAACTGGAGAACCAGTTGGAACCACTGCGCGACAAGCTGCGCGCAGCACGTGAGACCCGGGTCCGTCCGGGCAAGGACGACAAAGTCATCGCCGCCTGGAACGGCATGATGATCTCTGCTCTGGCCCGCGGCTCTCAGGTCCTCGGCGAAGAACGATTCCTGAAAGCGGCGGAGCGGGCAGCGAACTTCGTGCTGACCGAGATGGTGCATGATGGCGTCTTGCTGCGCACGTACCGAAACACCGGCGATGGGGGAGACGCGGGGGGCCGCAAGCTGCCCGCTTACCTCGATGACTACGCCGAAGTGGCGAGTGCGCTGATTGACCTGTACGAGTCGACCTTCGATCTGCGCTGGCTTGAGGCGGCGGATCGGCTGGTCGGCAGGATGGTGACGGACTTCTGGGACGATGAGAACGGTGGCTTCTTCTACACCTCCGCATCCCACAAGAACCTGCTGGCACGGACCAAACCGTTCTATGACGGCGCCGTGCCCTCGGGTAACTCCACGGCGACATCGGTGCTGCTCAGGTTGGCGAAGCTGCTTGGCGACGCCGGGTATAACCAAAGAGCGGAGCAGATCCTCGCGTCTGCGGGTGAGCTGATGCGCGCCCAACCCCAGGGATATATGAACCTGCTGTGTGCGACCGACTTCTTCCTCTATCCCACCCGAGAGATCGCCCTTGCCGGCAAACCGCGTGGCAGTGATACACGACGCTTCTTGGAGGTCATTCACCGCCGATTCATGCCCAACAAGGTGTTGGCCTTGGTGGAACCGGACGCACCTGAATCGGCAACGGTCGAGGAGCGGATTCCGCTGCTGCGCCACAAAGGAATGATCCGGGGGAAAGCGACCGTCTATGTATGCCGGAATCTCAACTGCAAGTTGCCCGTGAACGACGAGGCGGCGCTGGTGGCGGTTCTCAGCGACGCGGACGCGTTCTCCAATACGAGTGACCGCGAGTCCGCCGGAGGTTCCGGGACGAGGAGAGACTGATGGTACAGGATATGACTCGGTACGCTTGCACAGTCTGCTCCTACGGATATCACCCGCTCAAGGGTGACCCGGAGCATGGCGTCCCGCCGGGTACGCCTTTCGAGGATTTGCCGGAGGATTGGTGCTGCCCTTGGTGCGGAGTCTCCAAGGATCAGTTTGTCCCAGAGGAGGAGGGGGAGTGATGTTCGTGGGTAAGGGAGTTGGTGAATTGATCTTGTGAACCAGTTTAGGGCGGTGCTCCATGGACGATTGGCTCGTTGATTTCTTCCAGCAGTACGATCCGGTAACCCAGGCGCTGATCGCCACGCTCTTCACGTGGTTTGTTACGGCGGCCGGCGCGGCGCCGGTGTTGTTTACCAGGCGCTTCAGTCACAAGATGATGGACGGGATGCTCGGTTTGGCGGCTGGGGTCATGATTGCCGCCAGCTACTGGTCGCTGCTTGCCCCGGCCATCGAGATGTCCGGCGGCGATTGGAGACCGGCCACCATCGGTTTTCTCGCCGGCGGCGGCTTCTTGTACATCGTAGACAAGATCCTCCCGCACCTTCACCTTGGCCTGAAGACTTCCGAAGCGGAGGGGATCAAGACCTCCTGGCATCGCAGCATCCTGCTGGTTTCTGCCGTAACCTTGCACAACATCCCCGAAGGGCTGGCGGTTGGAGTAGCTTTCGGAGCGGTGGCCCAGGCGACCGACGCGGTTGCCGCACGGGAGATGATGCTGGGCGGTATCGCCCTGGCCATCGGTATTGGTCTACAGAACTTTCCGGAGGGCTTGGCCGTGGCCATGCCGCTTCGGCGAGAGGGTTTCGGGCGCTTCAGGGCGTTCATGTACGGGCAGGCGTCCGGCGTGGTCGAGCCGCTGGCCGGCGTGCTCGGCGCGTGGCTGGTGATGACCATGGAGTCGCTGCTGCCTTACGGTTTGGCTTTCGCCGCCGGGGCGATGATCTTCGTGGTGGTGGAGGAGCTCATCCCCGAGTCTCAGCGGAACGGCTTCAGCGATTTCGCCACCGCCGGGGCCATGATCGGCTTTGCCATCATGATGAGCCTCGACGTGGGGTTGGGGTAGTCGGCTGCGGGAGTGGGCGCAGTTGTCGTTATGTTGCCGCGGCGCGACCTCGGCAGGCGACGCTCCACAGGAAGAACTGGAAGATACGGCGGAACACGCCCGGGTGTATGCGGAGATTGATGGGGAGGCTCACTGATTATGACCTCGGAAGTAACTGAGAAGAAGCCGAGGCGACGGTTCCTTCTAACGTTGGGCGGTGTTGCCATCGCCTGGCTGGGCGCGGCGATGTATCCGGTGCTTCGATTTCTGAGTCCTCAGCCGGCACCGGATCCGTTCGGCGAAGACGGGCGGGCCCTGGTCCAGAAGATCACTGCCGCGGATGTGCGTAAACCCGGCATGGGCAAGAACGGTGCGTACGGCGGTCGCGGTCTGCTGGTCTACCGAGACCAGACCGGCGCATTGCGGGCGTTGAGTTCCAAATGCACCCACGCCGGCTGCAACGTCGAGTTCCAAGGCGACAAGATCTTCTGCCACTGCCATGGCGGCACCTACGATCTTGAAGGCAAGAACATCGCGGGTCCGCCGCCCCGCCCACTCACCAAGTTGACCGTGGTGGAGGAGGACGGGCAGTTATTCGTGCTTCGCCCGGAGGGCAAGGCATCGAGGGAGTCGTGACCATGGGCATGCACCATATTCCCGCTGAAGCAGAGCCCAAGCTCCCGCCTGCCACGAATCCGTGGGGCAAGCTCGGTCGGTACCTTCTCGGGCGGTATCCAGTTTGGCCGATTGTGGATCATCTGGCCCAGAAAGTTGTGCCGCGTCACCGCCACTCGGTGTGGTACAACCTGGGGGGGATCGCCATGTTCCTCCTGCTGGTTCAGATCGCGACCGGCGTTCTGTTAATGGTGTACTACCGCCCGGGCCAACCCTGGGGTTCCGTGCAGCGGATCGTCATGGAGGTGCCCTATGGGAACCTGATCCGCAGCATTCATCACTGGAGTGCGAACCTGGTGGTGCTCGCTTTGTTCATGCACCTATTCAGCACTCTGCTGATGAAGGCGTACCGCCCCCCGCGCGAGTTCACTTGGCTGACCGGGCTGGGCTTGATGGGGCTCATGCTCGTGTTCGGGTTCTCCGGCTATCTTCTTCCTTGGGAGGAGCTGTCCTTCTTCGCCACCCGGGTGGGGGTTTCGGAGATCGAGAAGGCCCCGGTGGTCGGCTCGTGGCTGGCCGGTCTGGCCCGCGGCGGGGACGACGTGACCATCGACACGATCGGGCGGTTCTATCTGCTTCACGTGACGGTTCTGCCGTTGGCGTTGCTGGGTCTGCTCGGGCTGCATCTGGTGATGATTCAGATCCAGGGAGTCAGTGAGCCGGACTCCTTCGCCGCACTCCCCCGGGAGCGCAAGCGGTATGAGAAGTTCTTTGGCGAGTTTCTCCTCGCCGAGATTCCCGTATGGTTGCTGTTGGGCACGTTTCTGGTGGTGCTGTCGGTTCTCTGGCCTCGAGAATTGGGCCCGGAGGCCGACCCGACGGCTTCAGCTCCCGAGGGGATCAAGCCGGAATGGTACTTCCTTTCGCAGTTCCAGTTGCTGAAGTTGTTCCCCGGACGATTCGAGGCGATCGGAATGATCCTCCTCACTCTGATCCCGGTGGGGGCATTGCTGGTTCCGTTTATTGACCGCTCGGTTCCGTCGGATTCCCGGGGACGCTTGATCCACTGGCTTGCCGTGCTCACCCTGGTGGGACTGGTGTTCTTCACTTTCTGGGGGTGGCTGTCATGACGTGTTGCCTGACCGCCTGTAATCAGGAGAGCCGCTCATGAACTACCCGGTGTGGGATGTGCCATTCCTGGGCAGTGGCTTGGTCGTGGCCATTATCGCCGTCATTCACATCCTGATCTCGCATCTGGCGATTGGCGGAGGGGCGTTCCTTTTCGTGGCGGAGCTCTGGTCCAACCGCAGCGACGACGGGATGAGGATCCGCGACTGGCTCCACGGATATGCGACGTACTTCCTCGTGTACACCACGGTGTTCGGTGCCGTGACCGGGGTGGGGATCTGGTTTGCCATCCAACTTGCGAACCCCGAAGCGACCAGCCTGCTCATCCATCAGTTCGTGTTCGCCTGGGCGATCGAGTGGGTGATGTTCCTCGTGGAGCTAACGGTTCTTTATCTGTACTATTACGGCTGGAAGACCAACCGGCGGGGTTACCAGACTTTCCTGGCGGGGGCGTACTTCGTGATCGCCTGGATGTCTCTGTTCGTGATCAACGGGATTCTCACCTTCATGCTGACGCCCGGCGGCTGGACGTTGCAGAACACGGATATTGTGGCCGGGTTCTTCAACCCGGGTTACTTCCCGTCCCTGTTGCTGCGCACCGTGTTCATGTTCCTGCTCGGTGGTCTCTTCGGTCTGATCGTGGGCAGCAAGCTCGAGGATGACGATCCGCTCAAGGAGAAGGTCATCCTGTTCAGCACGAAGTGGGTTCTTCCCGCCGCCGTGCTCGCGCCGTTTCTGCTGTGGTGGTACTGGACGACGCTGCCCGAGCACGCCGTGACGCTTGCCGAGGGTGGCGTCGCCGGGCTGGGGGGCGGAACCCTGGATGCGATCGCGCGGCATCTATTGCTGGTGGTCGTCGCCAGCGCTGCCATCGTTTGTGGCATCGTAATCGCCGCGGTTCGACCGAAGTCCGTGCGGCCCGGCGGGGCGATTGCCCTGTTCCTGATCGCGCAGTTCGGCGTGCTCGGCGCGGAGTTCTTCCGCGAGATGGTCAGGAAGCCCTATGTCGTCCACGGCGTGTTGTACTCCAACGGGCTCTGGACGGAACAGGCGAACGATCCCGCCCATCTGGCGTCGACCTACGCCGACCACGCTCGCTGGATGCCCGCAGCCCCGGACGACCAACTGGATCACGGGGCGTGGCTCTTCCGGCTGCAGTGTGCGAGCTGCCATACCCGTGATGGGTATCGCTCGCTGAAGGAGCGAACGGAGGCGTGGTCCCAAGACTTCGGGCCGCAGTGGCTCACGCGCATGGACGAGGGCGGGGTCATGCCTCCGTTTGACGGAGACGCAGCGGATCGGGAGGCGCTGTCCGCCTACCTGATCTCGCTGCATGACGAGGCACACCCGCCGAATAGGGAGGCTGACGCGATGGTCCGCCCGGGCGACCAGGCTGAGGAGGTGTCACCATGACGTCATTCTGGACGAGCACCGTAGCCCTGCTGGTCTCCGCCGCGACAGTTCCGTCGCCGGATCCGCTGGGTTATCCGGTTCCGGTCTGGGTGATCCGTGCCCTCGCGTATCTGACGCTTACGCTGCACCTCTCCGCCGTACACTTCACCGTGGGGGGAGCCTTGCTCCTGCTGGGGACGCTGCTGCGCAGGAGAGCAGGACATGAGCGGACCGCGCGCTTCCTGGGTTCCAGCCTTCCGCTGGGGGTTTCCTACCTCATCACCCTGGGCATTCCGCCACTACTGTTCGTGCAGGTGCTGTACGGTCAGTTCTTCTACACGTCGTCCGTGCTGATCGGCGCGTTTTGGATTCAGGTGATCCCCGCCATAATCCTCGTGTATGGCGGTTTCTACTATCACAAGCTGAAGCGGGATACTTCCCCGGGTCGACAGATGTTCGTGATCGCGGCGTGTACCCTTCTGTTGCTGTACGTGGGTTTCATCTACGTCAACAACCTCACCCTGGCGGCGTCTCCCGAGAAATGGACGGAGCTGTACGCAGAAGCAGCCGGCGGCGGCCACCTGGTTCATGGGGATCGGACCGTCCATTCGCGGCTTACGCTGTTTCTGGCCGGGGCGTTTTCCGTGGCTGGGCTCGGGCTGATCTGGCGCGGCGTGTATCTCCAGAAATGGGGTATGGCTGATGCCGGACGGGCCTCGTGCGGATTCGGATTCAAAGCCCTGATCGTGACGCCCTTCTTCTGGGGCGCCGGGGCGGCGGGCTGGTACGCCACGCAGCCTGACGGGATTCGGGCGGTGTTCGCTGAAATGCCGGCTGGATGGTTACTGCTTGGACTCTGGGTGGTGGGCGGGCTGGCGATGGT
>JAAEQG010000745.1 GCA_024231775.1 bacterium | reverse complement strand
GTGGAGGAAGCCAGCGCGATCCGGCGGATGATGGACACCTTTGGCTGGACGCAAAGGTGTACGGCGGAGCGGCTGGGACTGAGCCGCCCTGCGGTGAGCAACAAACTGCGTCTGCTGCGCCTGCCCGACGAAGCGCGAGAACAGGTCGGACGGGGCACGCTCTCCGAGCGCCAGGCCTTGGCCCTGCTGCCGGTGTTGGAACTGCCGGAACCGGCTCAAGAACGCATCCGGGAAAGCTGGTGTAGGGGCCGAGTACAGGCCATCGTCGAGGACCCACAGGCCCATTCTTCCACCACGATCAGGCGCATGGTGGACGATGTGCTGCACTACGTCACTGCCGACTTGGCCGAGGCGGTCTTTGCCCCGGACGAGCCGGTGGCCGAGGGGCGGGAGGGGGTCCGCTCTGCTCGCTGTGGTGAGTGCGAGTTTCGCGTTCGGCGTGGGAAGGGGGTGCTGTGCGGAGACGTGCAGTGCCACGACGTCAAAGAACGGGTGTGGTGCGACGACTATCTCGCGCGGGCCTCCGAGGCGTTGGGCGTACTCGCCCTGACTATGGTTGAGCAGGACACTCTCAGTTACAGCAACTATGACTGTTTACATCCTGATCTGGATGGTCAGGCGGAACTGCGCCACGCGATGGACGGGCAGTGTCCCAACCT
Organism: bacterium; assembly: GCA_024231775.1. Lineage (GTDB taxonomy): Bacteria > Planctomycetota > Phycisphaerae > UBA1845 > UBA1845 > JAAEQG01. The sequence goes on along the minus strand of JAAEQG010000745.1, from coordinate 1,413 downwards.
GCGCATCGGATACTATCCCAACCGGTACATTCTGCGGCCAGACGGGTACGATCTGGCCGGGTACGTCTGCGTCCACATCGGCAAGCGGGATTGCGCGTGCCAGAACGAGGTGAACCGGCAAACGCACGCCGGAGAGATCGCGGCGGAGAAAGAGCGCAAACGGCACCTGGCCCAGATCAAGAAGCAAGCGGTGGCGCAGGTCTCTGCCGCCCTGGCCGAGGGACAGACGGGGGCACTGAAAGCGGTGCTGGTCGGTCTCTCGTCTGGGAGCAGCCGGAAGAAGGCGGCGACCATCAAGGATCACCGGACCGTCGTGCAAAGGATCGCCTGCATCCTGGTGGAGGGGGCCGCCCGCGCGCGAGACCCCGACCAGGCAAAGGCCGAGATCGAAGCGTGGATGGAACGGCTGGGGATCGACGGGGCCACACCCGACCCGCTGGCAGAGGTACGTCGCCGGTGGATGCGGATCGACGTCTGGATGGGGAAACTGACCGGCGAACGACCGGCGCCGGAGGCGGTACGGGGCAACCTGGCGAACCTCCTACGCCTGGCCGAGAGCCTGGACGAGGTCGAGGACGAGGACGGCCGCACGGACGAGACCGAGTCCCAGCGTGCCCAGATCGCCCGCGCGATGGAGACGCTGAGTTCCATTCGTCCGGTGGTCGAGACGTGGGATGGCAATGGCTTCGACGACATCGGCTGGCTGGTCGGCGTGCCTGCGGGCGACGTGAACTTTCGCGCCCATCTGGAGCAGGCGACGCCATCGGTGCTGCGCTACGCCCTGGCGTTGAGCCAGGGGCCTGCCTGTCGGCAGACAGGGCGGGAGGGGAACAAGACGCGGGTGAAGGCGCTCGAACGCAGGTTGAGGCAGTTGGAGGGAAAAACGCGATGAAAACAGGACTATTGTGGTTCGACGACGATCCGCGCAAAGGATTGGAGGAAAAGGTGCAGCGGGCGGCCACGCACTACGAACATAAGTACGGCCACGCGCCCGATCTGTGCTATGTCCACCCTGGCGCCCTGTCTGCCGACAGGCAGGTCTTTGGCGGCAATGGCAAGGTGACAAAGGTAGGCCAGGTCGAAATCCGCTCCGGGCGCTCGGTACTGCCCCACCATTACTGGCTCGGAATGGCCGAGGACAAGAGCAGAAAAAGTTGCACTGTCGAGATACAATGAGAGTGATCAGAGTCTTTCCGAAACAAACGTCATTTACACCAACCGACTTGTTTGCTTTCGTCGGCGATCCTCCGTTGTGGAGACCGGAAGCCGACGAGGTCCACATTTCGGTCACATTCACGTGGGACATCAAGGAAGGTAGACGGTTGGCGGGAGCGGGGGCAAACTACTATCCAATCGTACGTCTCGGCGGACCTGCATTCGCTAGTCTATGCAATGGCTTTGAACCGGGTCAGT
>JAAEQG010000744.1 GCA_024231775.1 bacterium | reverse complement strand
CCATGAACAGGAGGTTTGAATCATGATTCGTCGACGGCATGGGGCCGTAGCGGTAGTTCTCGTGATCAGTGCGCTGGCAGCGTCCCAGGCGTTCGCGCACTGCCAGATCCCCTGCGGCATCTACGGAGATGAGCTCCGCGTGCAACTGATCGCCGAGCACGCTGCCACGATCGAGAAATCCATGAACCAGATCGTGGAGCTGGGCAAGGCGTCGCCCGTCAACTACAACCAGCTGGTGCGTTGGGTGAGCAACAAGGAAGAGCATGCCCGGAAGATCCAGGACATCGTGACCGCCTACTTCATGGCCCAGCGGATCAAGGCACCGGCGGATTCGCAGGGGGAAGCCTACGATGCCTACTTGCGAAATCTTGAGCTGTTGCACCGGATCCAGGTCGCGGCCATGAAGGCGAAGCAGACGACCGATCTGGAGCACGTCGAAACCCTGCGAGCCCTGCTCAAGAAGTTCCACAAGTCCTACTTCGGCGACGAGCATTGACGCCGAGGTGAAGCGGGACGTCACCCCGGGTGCTGCGGGCGGAAAGCCGCCCGCAGCATTTCTATGGTTGGGAAAATCGCGATGAAGAAAGAAAAAGGGACATTTGCGGCGGGTTGCTTCTGGGGAGTCGAGGCGGCGTTTCGGCGGGTGGACGGGGTCCTGTCGACCGCCGTCGGCTACACCGGCGGCGCGGAGGAAAATCCGACCTACCATGCCGTATGCTCGGGCACGACCGGACACGCGGAAGCGGTCGAGGTGATCTATGATCCGTCGACGGTCACTTATGACGATCTTTTGTCGGTATTCTGGCAGTGTCATGACCCAACGACCTTGAACCGGCAGGGTCCGGACGTGGGCGCGCAGTACCGTTCGGCGGTGTTCTATCACGATGCCGAACAGCAGGCCGAAGCGATTGCCTCCAAGGAGAAGCTCCAGGGCTCGGGCCGTTACCGGGAGCCCATCGTGACCGAGATCACGCCCGCCGCGCCGTTCTACATGGCGGAGGACTATCACCAGCAATACCTCGAAAAACAACGGGGCAGGATTGCTTGAGGCGGGATAGGGGGACCGATTCGGGGCACCTCCGCGATCGGGGGCTGCCCGGCCGTCGATGGGGATGTGGGTTGATCTGGAGAACCGGGTCCGGGATGAGGTAAGGTACCCTCCCCTGGCCCGAGAACGGGCCACGTAGCGTATCCGTCATCTCTCCAGGAGTATAAAGAACGTGCGACACATCGTGATTTCCGTCCTGATCCTTGCGCTCCTCAGCCCCCTGGCCGCCTACGCCAAGCGCGCCAAGCAGGTCAGCGAGGAGGAACCCGCAGACCATCTCAACGCCGGGACCTTCGCCGGCCTGGCGCTACGCTCCATCGGACCGGCGTCGGCCTCCGGCCGGGTCGGCGACCTCGCCGTCCACCCGCACGACCGCAACACCTACTACGTGGCCGTGGCCTCCGGCGGGGTGTG